>CACZSC010000070.1 GCA_902783755.1 uncultured Ruminococcus sp.
ACATCCGCGCAGATCCGCTCATTTTGTTTCATCGTTCTGCGTGCCCGTAACAGTATTTGCCGTCAGAGGATTCAAGGAATACCGGAACCACCGTCCCTATTCCGTTATTGTAATCCCTGATCCTGACTTCAATGAAATGCTCACTGTGACCTTTAGCGTCTTTTGAAAGGTTTTTCTCCAGTAGCACATGTACGGGTTTCCCTTTGGGATGGTTCCTGACATAATCCGCCAGTATTCCCGTTTTTATTTCATCGCCCGCTTCCTTGAGGATGCGGGCACGTTCTTTCTTTATCTCCTCCGGTACCTGGTCCTTCATAGACGCAGCTTCCGTTCCTTTTCTCTTTGAATAGGGGAATATGTGCAGATGGAGAAACCTGACCTTTTTCACGAAATCAAGTGTCTCAAGGAAATCCTCCTCCGTTTCTCCGGGGAATCCCACTATCATGTCCGCGGACAGCGTCACTCCAGGCATGGCTTCCTTGATCCTACCGACAGCTTCCAGCGCACCTTCAGCCGTATATCTCCTTCTCATCATCCTGAGGATCTTTGTGGAACCGCTCTGCACGGAAAGATGGAAGTGAGGCAGGACTGCTTCTGCTGCAGAGACCTTGTCAGTGAAGTACCTGCTCATAACCGTGGGCTCAAGGGAACCGAGCCCTATCCGTTTGACGGTGGGTATCCTGCCGATATCGCAGATGAGGTCGGCAAGAGCATGGCCGTACGGCCTTCTCTCCGGAAAATCAAGACCGTACGAGGCGGTCTCGATTCCCGTCAGTATTATCTCGCAGGTGCCGGCCGCTGACAGGCGGGCGGCTTCTGATACGACTGTCTCCGGCAGTTTCGATCTCACGGGTCCCCTTGCCGCATTTATGGTGCAGTATGAGCAACGGTTGTTGCAGCCGTCTTCTATCTTTATATATGATCTTGTACGCATCGGGACGGACAGGGTCATTTCAACAGAGGACACGGAATCCGGAGCCGAAACGTCGACAGTTTTCTCCGGTGATTCTCCGGACCTGATCTGTTCAAGAAGGCTGAGGACGGTACGTGAGAGAGCGGCCTTCCCGCTGTTCCCGCAGACATATGTGACTTTGTCCTGATTCGCAGCCCCTTCCGGATCGTTCTGGGAGTAACAGCCGGTAACGATCACATGTTTCGAGAACGAAGCAGCCCGTCTGATCATCTGTCTTGATTTCCGGTCGCTTTCCGCCGTTACAGTGCATGTGTTTATGACGGAGATGTCACACGGTTCACCGAACTCGACTATATTAACGCCGTATCCGGCAAGCTCTGCCGAAATGACGTCGGATTCATACTGGTTCGCCCTGCATCCTAAGGTGAGGAACGAGACCATGGGCGCATCGATTTTTCCCATCGTTCAGCACTCCTTTCCTGATATTCTGACCGATTATATCATCCGTCAGAAAATTTGTAAAGATTTCAGAGAACAGTTGAAAATCCGGGTCGGAATGTGATAAAATCAAAGAGATGGGAATACCGCCAGTTTCACTGTTTTGTATTTCCCGAAATAAACAGAACAATATCAGAAAGGGACAGCAGAAATGGATAAGGACAGTATGGTTTTTATTGCAGATCATCCTCTTATCAAACACAAGCTCACTATCATGCGCGATAAGAACACGGGGTCAAAGGATTTCAGACACCTTCTTGAGGAGATTACGATGCTCATGTGCTATGAGCTCACGAGCGATGTCCCTACTATAGATGTAACCATTGAAACACCAATCTCAAAAATGACCACCCAGCAGATCGAGGAAGGTCATATGGCCGTGATCCCGATCCTCAGGGCAGGCCTCGGTATGGTGGAAGGCATACTAAACCTGATGCCGGTGGCAAAAGTCGGCCACATAGGCATGTACAGGGATCCGGCCACACACAAGCCCGTAGAGTACTACTGCAAGCTTCCTGAGGACATCGAGACCCGTTACGTCATCGTATGCGACCCGATGCTTGCGACAGGCGGATCCGCGTCTGACGCTATCACGCTTCTGAAACAGCGCGGGTGCAAGATGATCAAATTCCTCTGCCTGGTGGCAGCTCCCGAGGGAGTCGAGAAACTCCGCCATGATCATCCCGACGTGAAGATCTACGCGGCGGCTCTGGATGAAAGGCTCAACGAGAACGCATATATCGTTCCCGGACTCGGTGACGCGGGAGACAGACTTTTCGGAACAATGTAATATACAGTGCGCAGCATCCGCTGCGCACTTTTAGGATGAGGCCATGAGAAGTTTTACCATAAACGACAACGACGCTTCACAGAGGCTCGACAAGTTTCTTTCCAAGGTCTCGAAGGGCCTTCCCAAATCACTTATGTACAAGGCGATAAGAACAAAGAAAGTCAAAGTGAACGGGAAAAGGGCCCACGAGGGAGACATTCTGGAAAAAGGCGACGTGGTCGAGGTCTGGCTCCCGGATGAATTCTTCTCCGAGGATGCAAAACCGGACTACTCAAAAGTGAAGTCAGTCCCCGACATAGTATATGAGGATGAGAACATCCTGCTGTGCGAGAAAAAACAGGGACAGCTGGTGCATACGGGGGATGAAGGAGACATGAACAGGGCTCCGGAGAATGAGAAGGAGACACTGATCCATGCTCTGACGGCATATCTCGTGAATAAGGGCGAATATGATCCCGGAAGCGAGAATTCCTTTGCGCCTGCGCTCTGCAACAGGATCGACCGCAATACAGGGGGGATAGTGATACTTGCAAAGAACGCGGAGGCCCTCAGGGAGATGAACGAGGCGATCCGGGAGAACAGGGTACACAAGAAATATCTGTGCGCGGTCCACGGAAGATTCGAAGGGAAGCAGGAACTGCACGCTTTTCACAGGAAGAACTACCGGACCAACACGGTCGAGATATCCGACAGGAAAGAACCCGGGACACGGGAGATCGTCACGGTATGCAGAGACCTTGAGTACAACAGGGAAAAAGATCTGACCCTTCTCGAAGTTGAACTTGTGACGGGCAGGACCCACCAGATCCGCGCCCATCTGGCTCATACGGGCTATCCGCTTCTCGGAGAGGGGAAGTACGCGAACAACGCGGAGGACAGAAAGGCCGGGTACTCATGCCAGGCGCTGTGGTCAGTTTCTGTCGGTTTTGATTTTCCGGAAGGGAAGCTCTCGTACCTCGATGGCAGGACGTTCTCTGTGGATGGGGAAAAGATCGGTTTTCTGAGCCTTTTCCCGCGTTTCGATTTCAGAAGGCGATACGGAGATCCGGAATGAGAAGATTATTCATAATGATGATCTGTACGGCACTGATGTTATGCGTTTCGTGCAGCCCCGCGGCCGGCCCCTGCACTTCGGACACTGAACCTGCTCCTTCCGAAAAGACAATGACAGCATATGAGATGCTTTCAGAGATAGCGGAGAATTCCAGGAAGACCGGCGGTATCAGTTATACGGAAACACTGAGTTTTTCATATCCCGCGCTCCTCATATCCATGGATCTGTCGGTGAACCGGGTGCAGTGCTCGTGGGACGGGACAAAAGCAGACCGTTACAGGGAAGCATGCGGCCTGCCGGGAACAAGACTGTGCTATATCAGTTCCGCGGAGGATGCAGGTCCCTTCACGACGGCGATGGATCTTCCGGGAAGCGGAACTGAAATCGCTGGGACTGTGATATATGTCTCGGGCGGCGTCCTCTCGGTAGTAATGAACGGGGAAGGAAAAGCCGTTTCGGGAAAAGCGGATTTCACCGCAGACCCGGGACTGCTGGCGGATCTCCTTGAGTCAGCCGACCGGGAAGAGAGCTTCGGTTTCGTCCACGACCCGGCTGACATACTCGATGAATGCGTCTCCCTCGGGGACGGGATCATCGAGATGCTCAAAAACACGGATGCAGTATTCGATGATGACGGGAGCGCGACCTGCGGGATCCTGATCCCTGGGACATTGATCCCGGAAGGTAGGATCGATGTTTCAAGACTGGCGGTAGAGCTTGAAGAGGGATTCGCTCTCGAACTCATAGATATGGCACTGAACTTCAGGATGACCGCAGACGGTTATCTGGCTGAGAAGACCGAGAAGACCAGATTCTCCATGAACCTGCTCGGGAATAAATTCTCAGAGCTTGTCGTGACTGCCAGAATTTCATACGACAGCCCGGGTTCAAAACCTGATGTTTCCGTACCTGACATTCCAGATCTTGAGGAATACAGTCCGGAGGAGCTCATCAGCATGATCGCCCCGCAACCTTAAAACGATAACATACAAAAACAAGCCGGATCGGTTCACATTTCAGGTGATGATCCGGCTGTATTGCTGTGTGACCGCGGCTTCTAGTACCAGAAGGCGTTTTACTTGTAAAAACAGTTGAACCAGTGCAGAGATATCCTCACAAGCTCTGTGCTCACATTGTTTTTTCTGTAGAGCTGACCCATATCAGGATACAGACCGGTGACCGAGTATACAAGGGAACAGTTGCCCCATGTGGGTGTGGTGAAAACGACCGCGTTTTCAAAAGCCAGGACGGAAAGCCCGCCTTCGCCGCTTGACTTTACACCGTGCCTGAGAACATCGTAGATCCTAATGGCGGTATCGTGGTCATAACTGTATCTGTCTTCCGTGAAGACATCGGTTCCGCTTTTTTTGTATACTTCCAGGTTATTTACTGGGTCCATCGGACTGAAGGAGACCATTCTGACGGATCCGTCTTTCCTGCGCGCGTCAAGGAACGCGTTATAGGCGATGTTTTTGTATTTTGTCAGCGTCACGATGTTGAACAACAGCTCGTGATCTCTGACGTGATTGGAACCCCAGACTACGGACAGGACCGAGAGACGGGTGCATTTGACCATTCCGAAGAC
>CACZSC010000071.1 GCA_902783755.1 uncultured Ruminococcus sp.
CCGATATCTAGAGATATACTATATATACAAAAAGGTATGTACAAACGGCGCAAAATATGGTATCATGCATATGTGAAAAAATGTCTTTTGGAGGATGCGATGGACGGCTTCACCGCTGAGAGAAAACAGAGATTTTCCCAGGGCATATCCGATGACGCATACCGCTTCATGGGAGTGCATCTGATCGAGAACACAGGGTACATTTTCAGAGTCTGGGCACCTAACGCGAGAAGCGTGAGACTGGTGGGAGACTTCAACTACTGGAACACTTCCGACATAATGATGCAGTATACCGACGGAGGCATATGGGAGGCAATCGCCCCCAACGCGAAGGAAGGGGACAAGTATAAGTACTACATAGAGAGGAACGACGGCACGTTCGTGTACAAGAGCGACCCCTACGCCTTCAGACAGGCGTCCCTTCCGGATACGTCCAGCATGGTCTGGGAGCCCGGCGGGTTCGGCTGGAATGACGGCGGTTGGCAGGAGGCCAAAAAGAGCACGAACATCCTTGAGAGCCCCGTAAACGTGTACGAGGTGCATCTCGGATCCTGGAGGAGGCACTGGGACGGGTCATATTATTCCTATGACGACATGGCCAATGAGCTTGTGCCCTACGTGAAGGAAATGGGATATACCCATATCGAGCTCATGCCCCTGACCGAATATCCGTACGACGGATCCTGGGGATACCAGGTGACCGGATACTACGCTCCGACTCACAGATACGGGCATCCTGAAGGCCTGATGCACCTGATAGACGAGTGCCACAGAAACGGCATCGGGGTCATTCTGGACTGGGTGCCGGCCCACTTCCCGAAGGACGAGCCGGGGCTTTACCAGTTCGACGGTTCCTGCTGCTACGAACTGTCGGATCCCATGATGAATGAGCATACCCAGTGGAGCACGAGGATCTTCGACTACGGCAGATACGAGGTGTGTTCCTTCCTTATTTCGAGCGCCCTGTTCTGGATAAGGGAATACCATGTGGACGGCATCAGGGTGGACGCCGTGGCATCCATGCTCTACCTTGATTACGGCAGGAGCGTGTACAAGCCCAATGTGTTCGGCGGCAACTACAATCTCGAAGCTATCGAATTCTTCAAGAAACTGAACAAGGCGGCTTTCACCGAATCTCCGGGCGTCATGATGATCGCCGAGGAATCCACTGCGTTCCCCAATGTGACCAAGCCCGACTACTGCGGAGGCCTGGGATTCAATTTCAAGTGGAACATGGGCTGGATGAACGATATGCTCAGGTACATGAAGGAGGATCCGCTGTTCAGGAAGGATCACCATAATGAGCTGACGTTCTCCCTTACATACGCCTTTTCCGAGAACTACATACTGCCGCTTTCCCACGACGAGGTGGTGCACTGCAAAGGCTCCCTCATAGGCAAGATGCCCGGGGAGTACTACCAGAAGTTCGCCAATCTCAGACTGCTGTACGGATATATGATGGCCCATCCCGGAAAGAAGATGGTGTTCATGGGAGGAGAGCTGGCCCAGTTCGCAGAATGGGACTTCTCAAAGGGCCTTGACTGGTTCCTGCTCGACTACGACTCCCACAGGATGCTGAAGACCTATGTGTGCGAGCTAAACCACTTCTACAGGGAGCATCACGAGTTCTGGGACAACGAACAGGGATGGGACGGATTCAAGTGGATAAGTCTTGAGGACAGAGACAACAGCGTCGTGGCGTTCCGAAGGATCGCGAAGAACGGCGACGAAGTCATATGTGTGTTCAATTTCACGCCTGTCACGAGAGAGCATTACCGCATCGGTTTCCCGGAAAAGGGAGTATACGACGTGCTGCTGTCGTCCGATTTCGGTAAATACTGGGGTACCACGACCCCGCTGTATCCGGTGGAGACCGAAGAGATACCAATGCACGGACTGCAGTATTCAGGCGAACTCACAGTTCCGCCTTTGTCAGCTACTTTCTACAAAATCAAAAAATAATCTGAGGAGGACCGCATCATGACCTTTCGAAAGAAAGAGTGCGTAGCAATGATCCTGGCGGGCGGGCAGGGAAGCCGCCTGATGGTTCTGACCGAGAACACGGCAAAGCCCGCCGTTCCTTTCGGCGGCAAGTACAGGCTGATCGATTTCCCCCTTTCGAACTGCGTCAATTCGGGCATCGACACGGTCGGCATCATGACACAGTACCAGCCGCTGCAGCTTAACGAGTACATCGGAAACGGGCAGCCCTGGGGGCTCAACAGCACCAACGGAGGCATCCACGTGCTTTCGCCATACTCCAAAAGCCAGAACTCGGAGTGGTACAAGGGGACCGCGAACGCGATCTACCAGAACCTTTCCTTCATGGAAAGATACAGCCCGTCGCATGTGCTGATCCTGTCGGGCGACCACATATACAAGATGAATTACGCTAAGATGCTGACCTCCCATGTGCGCAACAACGCGGACTGCACCATAGCCGTACTGGAGGTCCCCATCGAAGAGGCTTCCAGGTTTGGCATAATGAACACAGACAAAAACGGCAGGATACTTGAGTTCCAGGAAAAACCGAGGGAACCGAAGAGCACCAAGGCGTCCATGGGCATCTACATCTTCAGGTGGGAGATGCTGAAGAAATACCTTGTCGAAGACAACGAGGATCCGGATTCCAGCAATGACTTCGGAAAAAACATAATACCGAAGATGATCGCCGACGGCCGCAGGCTGTTTGCCTATGATTTCGTGGGATACTGGAAGGACGTGGGGACGATCGAGAGCCTGTGGCAGTCCAACATGGATATCCTCGGGGACAAGCCCCTGCTCGATATGAGAGATCCTGACACAAGGATATACGCCAGGAACTACGCTCACCCCTGCAGCTATATCTCACCGAAATCGCAGATAGTCAATTCCTATGTTGCGGAAGGAAGCCAGGTCTACGGAAAGGTATTTGACTCGATCATTTCCACCGGCTGCGTAATAGAGGAGGGAGCAGAGATCCACAACAGCTTCATCATGCCGAACGCCGTCATAGGTAAAAGGTCGGAGATCCGGTATGCCATAATAGGCGAGGACGCGACAGTGGAGACCAACGCGAGGATCGGCGACAATCCCGAATTCTACGACAAGAAGAACTGGGGAATCGCCGTGGTGGGCAAGGACAAGGTTGTCGAGCGCAACACGGTCATGAAACCCAAGGAAGTATTTTAAGAGGAGGCGGCTGTCATGAAGGCAATGGGCATCGTTTTTTCGAATATCTACGACAGCTCCCTCGGCGAGCTGACCAACATCCGCACCGTGGCCTCCCTCCCCTTCGGAGGAAGGTACCGCCAGATAGACTTCGTTCTGTCGAACATGTCGAACTCGGGAATATACAACATAGGCATCATCACCAAATACAACTACCGTTCCCTCATGGATCATCTCGGGAATCTTTCCGACTGGGATCTGAACAGAAAGAACGAGGGGCTTGTGTTCCTGCCTCCCTTCGTGAGCGGAAACACCGGAGTGTATAAGGGAAAGCTCGAGGCCCTTTATTCGGCCATAAGGTTCATAGACAACCCGGCGTACGATTACGTGATCCTGTGTGACACCACGGTCATATGCAACATCGATTTCAAGGACGCCATCAGGAAACATATCCAGACCGGCTGCGACGTCACCATCCTCGCGAACAGGGAAAAGGCGGATCCGAAAAAGAAGCATCCGCTGGTCCTGAAGGCAGACAGGAGCAATGAGGTCACCGAGATCCTCATAAACGCTCCGGCAAAGGAAGACTCCTTTGTGGGCATGGGGATGTTCATATTCAACCGGAAGGCGCTGATAGACATCCTTGAAGAGTCGAATTCAAAAGGTCTGGTCCATCTGGAAAGAGACTACCTGCAGAAGAAGTTCAACGAGAACGCCATAGAGCTTTCAGTATATCCGGTGGAGGGCATAGTCCTCAGGAACGAGGATGTCAGAAGCTATTACGCCAACAACATGGCGCTGCTCGAGGAAAAAGTCCACGTGGGGCTGTTCAACAATGAACGCCCGATCTACACGAAGGTCCGTGACGAGGCCCCGACATATTACGGCGAGGGATCGTCAGTCTCCAACAGCCTTGTGGCAGACGGCTGCAGACTGTACGGAAACGTGGACAGCAGCATAGTGTTCAGGGGTGTCACGGTGGAGAAGGACGCGTCCGTGAGGTCATGCATTGTCATGCAGGGGACCAGGATCGGAAGGAACGCGAAACTTGAATGCGTGATCCTTGACAAGAACGTGACGGTCTCGGAGGGAGCCGTACTGATGGGCACCCCCGTACATCCCGTCATAATCGGGAAGGGGGAGACGGTATGAACATAGTTTTCGCCGCCAGCGAAGCTGCTCCCTACATGAAGACCGGCGGCCTGGGTGACGTTGCCCAGGCTTTACCCTTGGCTCTCTCAAAGTACAGCGGGAGCCGTGTGCTCCTTTTCATCCCCTTCTATGGCAGCATAAAGAGGGATCCCGCGTTCAAGACGGAACTGGTCTCCGAGTTCGAGCTGAAACTGGGCTGGAGAGGACAGTACGCGGGACTTCACAGGCTGGTGTCCAGAAGGCGCAAGCTGGAAGTGTACTTCATAGACAACGAACTGTATTTCTGCAGGGACAGGGCGTACGGCTACTCTGACGACGGGGAAAGGTTCGCATTCTTCTCGAAGGCGATACTTCAGTCCCTTGTGATTCTCGGAGAAAAGCCGGACATCATCCACTGCAACGACTGGCAGACCGCTCTGATCCCAACGTTCCTCCACGCTTTCTATCATGACAAGCTGGGAACTGCAAAGACGGTGTTCACCATACACAATATCGAGTACCAGGGCTGGGTCCATCCGTATTTTCTGGGCGACGTGCTCGGACTTCCCGTGTCGTATGACAGCACGTTCAAGTTCGGCGACCAGCACAACTTCATGAAGAGCGCTATACTGAAATGCGACGCGCTCACCACCGTATCAAGGACCTATGCCAAGGAGATCTGCTACCCGTACTATGCCCACGGTCTGCATGACATCATCAACGACCACGCGTTCAAGCTGACGGGCATCGTGAACGGGATAGACACCGACGTCAACGACCCGGCGACGGATCCGAACGTATTCCATCCGTACGACGTATCCAACGTTTTTGAAGAGAAGCCGAAGAACAAGGCGGACCTGCAGAAGGAACTGGGGCTCCCCATCCGTCCTGACGTGCCGCTCATCGGCATAGTATCCCGCCTTGTGGAACACAAGGGAATGTCGATCCTCTGCGAATCCCTGGAGAAGATCGCGTCAATGGACGTGCAGTTCGCGGTGCTGGGCACCGGAGACAGCGAATACGAGTCATGGCTCAAGTCGGAGGCGGAACGTCATCCCGACAGGTTCTCCGTGAACATCAGGTTCGGAAAGCATCTGGCTTCCAGGATCTATGCCGGAGCCGACATATACATCATGCCGTCCAAGAGCGAGCCCTGCGGGCTGTCGCAGCTTCTTGCGATGCATTACGGCACGGTGCCGGTGGTCCATGAGACCGGAGGACTCAAGGATACCGTCGCGCCGTTCTTCCCTGATACCGGCGAAGGCACCGGATTCGTGTTCAGGGGATTCACGGGCCCCGACATGATGGATTCCCTCAGGAGCGCGGTGGATCTGTACAACGGGGACAGGGACTCTTGGAACAAACTGGTCATGAACTGCATGACAAAGGACGTTTCCTGGAAACTGCCCGCAGGCGAGTACATGGAACTGTACCGCAGGATCACAAACAAGAAATAAACATCTGGAGTTTTAAATGGATAGAAACGAAGCATTAAAAAAGCTGAACGACACTTCTACGAGGCTCTTCTCCCTCAATCTCAACGAATGCACTGACAAGCAGGCATACAAGGTGGTCTGCACACTGCTCAGGGAGACGCTTGCGGCCAAAAGGAAGGAGTTCAGGAAAAACAGGAACCCTGACGGAAGAAAAAAAGTCTACTATATGTCCATGGAGTTCCTTGTGGGCACGTCGCTCAGAAACAACCTGTACAATCTCGGCGAGGAGGAAGTGTTCAGAGACGTTCTCAGAGAGCAGGGCATCGACATAGAGCATCTGTACGCCCTGGATCCTGACGCAGGTCTCGGAAACGGCGGCCTCGGTCGTCTTGCGTCATGCTACCTTGACAGTCTGACGGGGAACGACCTTCCCGCAACAGGATTCTCCATCAGATATGAGTTCGGTATCTTCAAGCAGAAGATCATCGACGGATGGCAGACCGAATTCCCGGACAACTGGCTGGAAAGAGGCGAGGTATGGCTACAGCCCAGAGACGATGAAGTCTATGAAGTGAAGTTCGGCGGAAGAGTGTCCGAATGGTACGACAACGGAAAATTCAGGGTCGCCCAGACGGGTTACCAGAGCGTCATGGCGGTACCCTATGACATGTATATATCTGGATATGACTGCGAAGCCGTGAACAAGCTGGTGCTCTGGAGCGCCAAGCTTCCCAGCTTTGACATGAACGCCTTCTCAAGGGGCGAATACGTGCGCTCCCTTGAAAAGAACACCATGGCTGAGGTCATCTCGAAAGTCCTTTACCCCGCGGACGACCACGATGAGGGAAAGAGGCTGCGCCTCAAGCAGCAGTATCTGCTGGTCAGTGCGTCGCTTCAGAGCATAATCGTCCACTATCTGAACAGCCATGAGAGCCTTGACGATCTGGCGGATTTCGTGGCGATCCACATCAACGACACCCATCCGGCCCTTTCCATCCCCGAACTCATGAGACTGCTCATGGATGAACACGGGTATACCTGGGACGACGCCTGGGAGATCTGCGTGAAGACTTTCTCGTATACCAACCACACGGTCATGAGCGAGGCGCTGGAGCACTGGAGCGAATGGCTGTTTGACGAACAGCTCCCGAGGATCTATTCCATAGTCAGGGAGATCAACCGCCGCCAGCGGGAAAGACTCGAAAAACTCTACCCCGGCGATTGGGGCAGGATCGAGAAGATGGCCGTCATATCCGGCGGAGAGGTCAGGATGGCGAACCTGTGCCTGGCCTGCTGCCACATAGTCAACGGTGTATCAAAACTCCACACCCAGATACTTGAGAACGATACGTTCCGTGAGTTCTACGAGGAGGATCCGTCCAGATTCACGAACGTCACCAATGGCATAGCATACAGGCGCTGGCTGGGGCAGGCAAACCCGCTGCTTACCTCATACCTGAAAGAAATCATCGGCGACGGGTTCATGAGGGATGCCAACGAGCTTGAAAAGCTCCTTGAGTACAAGGATGACAAAAACGTCCATGAGGAGCTCGCAAAGATAAAGCTGGAGAACAAGAAGCGCCTCGCAAAGTACATCGCGGAGAAGAACGGCGTGAACGTGGATCCGGGTTCGATCTTCGATGTCCAGGTGAAGAGACTTCACGAATACAAGCGCCAGCTTCTGAACGTCCTGAACATCCTGCACTGCTACAGATACATAAAGAACAATCCCACTGCTCCCTTTGTCCCGAGAACATTCATCTTCGGCGCGAAGGCGTCTGCGGGTTACATGATAGCGAAACAGATCATAAGTCTTATCTCTGCCATCTCCGACGTGGTCAACTCCGATCCCGACGTGAAGGGCAAGATCAAGGTAGTGTTCATAGAGGATTACAGGGTCTCCCTTGCGGAGATCATAATCCCTGCGGCCGATATCTCAGAACAGATTTCCGTGGCAGGCAAGGAAGCTTCCGGAACCGGAAATATGAAGCTTATGATAAACGGAGCGGTCACCCTCGGTACCCTTGACGGGGCTAATGTCGAGATCTGCGAGCAGGTAGGAAGGGACAACATGTTCCTGTTCGGCATGACCGTCGACGAGGTCGAGGCTCTCTGGAGAAAAGGATACTATCCTCAGGAATATCTGGACGCGGATCCTGAACTCGGGGAGATCGTCGGCATGCTGACTTCCGGCGTGCTTGGAAGAAAATTCGAGGACATCCGCCAGTCCCTCCTCACAAACAGATTCGGAAGGGCCGACCAGTATATGAACATCGCTGATTTCGCCGATTACGCAAGAGCACAGAAGCTCGTTTCGGAAACATATCTTGACCGCGAGAAGTTCATGAGAATGTCGCTGGTCAATATAGCCAAGGCAGGTATCTTCTCGGCTGACAGGGCAGTGCTCGAATATGCCGACCGTATATGGAGGATGCGGTGATGCGCATTCTGTTCGACAGCAAAAGCAAAGTATTCAAGGAACCGTTCGGGACCATTGAGCCGCTGTCCCCGTGCAGGATCACGATCCACATTCCGAAGGACTGCGGTGCAAGAAACTGTTCCCTCGTAATAGAAAAGGAAAACGGGTGTGGTTACGCCCGTTTTACCATGAACAGGGACGGTGAAGGGGACTGCTACGAGTTCTTCACCTGCAAGTTTGCGCTTGCGGAGACCGGGCTTTACTACTACAAGTTCAGGATTGACGCGGAAAGCGGCACCTTCTTCCTGTACAGGGAAGGATACGACAGGACCAACATGGAAGAGGGCGATATGTGGCAGCTCTCGTGTATCCCGCGGGATTTCACGACTCCGGAGCATCTGTCCGGATCTCTGATGTACCAGATCTTTCCGGACAGGTTCCGCCGCGAAGGTACATGTGACCTTGTCGGAAAACTCGAGCCATATTTCATACACGAAAACACCGCTGATATCCCCTGTTACAGACCGGACGAGAACGGCGAGGTGAAAAACTGCGACTTTTTCGGAGGAAACCTCCGCGGGATCGAGGCGGGCCTCGGGTATCTCAAAGAAATGGGAGTAGGAATTATTTACCTGAACCCCATATTCAAGGCGTGGTCCAACCACAGGTACGACACCTGCGACTACATGAAGATCGACGAGCTTCTCGGAACGGAAGAGGATTTCATCAGCCTGTGCCGGGCAGCCCACGCAAAAGGCATAAAAGTGATCCTTGACGGGGTTTTCTCCCATACGGGTTCCAGAAGCAGGTATTTCGATTCTGCAGGGGAATTCGGGAACGGGGCGTTCACGGATCCGGCCTCGCCGTACAGGGCCTGGTATGAATTCACGGAGTATCCGGATCAGTACACATGCTGGTGGGGCGTCAGGACCCTTCCGTGTGTTGACGAGCGCAACCCCGACTACATGGATTTCATCATTGACGGCGAGGACAGCGTCATAGCCCACTGGCTCCGGGCTGGAGCGGACGGGTTCAGACTTGACGTGGCGGACGAGCTCCCGGACGATTTCATTGCCAGACTCCGCAGAAGGATGAAGGAGATAAGGCCGGATTCGCTGCTGATAGGAGAGGTCTGGGAAGATGCTTCAAACAAGGTGAGCTACGGAGTGAGACGTACTTACTTTGTGAACGGAGAGTTGGACTCTGTCATGAACTATCCTTTCAGGAACGCGATAATCGACTATGTCACCGGAGCCGATGACGGTACCGGGTTCAGAAACACGGTGATGTCCGTTGCCGAAAACTATCCGCCGCAGGTGATCAACCTGCTGATGAACATGCTTTCGACTCACGACACTCCGAGGATACTGTCACTTCTTTCACCGGAGAGCCCTCCTTCTGACAGGGACGAAAGGGCGGTCTATCTCATGAACGAGAGAGACAGGCGAGCGGCAGAGGAAAGGCTCTTCACGGCCGCATTCCTGCAGTTCGTGCTCCCCGGCATGCCGTGTATATTCTACGGAGACGAGATCGGCACCGAGGGATATGAGGATCCGTTCTGCAGAAAGTTCTTCGACTGGGACAGAACCGCGGAGAACCCCATCCTTGAGTTCGCGAAAAATCTCAGCAGGATAAGGCGTTCGGAGCAGGCTCTTAAGACAGGAGATGTAAGAGTGACATGTGACGGCCACGGAAGAGTCTTTATCGAAAGGACTGCGGGAAACGCCAGACTGGTAGCCACGGTGAACACCGGAGACAGATTCACCGGCCGCAGGGACGGGGAAGTGATCCTCTGCTCCGGGGCGTCCGTGAACGGTGACAGTATCGAGATCGGCAGATACGGGTTCACGCTGGAACGCATCTAGAACGGTCCGAAAAAACAGTATTGCATTCTTTTGGGTTTGTCTGTATAATTTACTTGTACGCAACCGAAACACACATATTTGATCAGGAGGTAAACAGATGTCTTTTCTTGACAATTTGAAAAAAGCAGCGGGGAATCTCGTTCAGAAGGTTTCAGAGGACTCCCAGGATTTCGTTTTTGAAACGATCCCCACAACGCTGGAAGAACTGAAAGCACGCCCTGAAGCTGACCAGAAGAATCCCTTCGGCGTCGCAGCGCTTCTTGTCGTTGCACTGAATATCTATCCTGCAAATCAGGAAGAAAGCTTCAGGATGATGGAATTCCTGAATGGCCCCAACGGGTTCTCCGGATATGACAAATCATTCATGAAGGACCGCTTCCAGCAGAACGGCGACTCCACGCCGAGGTCCTATTTCCACGGAACGACACCGGCCAACAGCTACGAGCCCTCAGAGCCCTATACCGTCACGGTAAAGACGACTCCCCATTCACACGATATGGGCGAAGGCTACATCACGCTGTACCTGACATCGTCCGGCGCTGACTCGATCCGTCCGGTTTCCTTCCGCAACCAGGCTTCGACAGGCAAGTGGTTCATCCACTCCGATTCGTGGCACGGCCTGCTGGCAGGCATCCGCAAACCCGCGAACGAGGATCCGTGGGCATAACGGCGCAGGTATAAAGAAATAGCGGTGAAGCGCAAAGGCAGGAGATCATCCGTCTTTGCGCTTCTTCTTGCCTTCCTAGCGTCAACTACCCACCGCCTCTAACCAAAAGGGAGGGTGTGAAGTATGCCATGAGATGATCAGGCGTGTCATTCCCAAGGGAACATCCATGGATCATTTGACTCAGACAGATATCGACCTCATGATGAGCCATATTAATTCCTACAGCAGAAAAAAGCTGAACAACCAGTCACCACACCAGTTGTTCAGCACAATTTTTAGCGAGGATATACTAACCAAACTTAACATCAAGTCTATTCCCGCTAATGAGATCAATCTCACTCCAGAGCTCTTGATCAAGAGATAACAGTCTCACTAATCCGTTATCCTGCTGCACAATATCATCCATTGGGGTGGAAGTTACTAATGCAAAAAAATTGCCGTACCTTCGACCTCTTGTTGAGTTGCGCGTTTTTGACCCACGGAAATTGATCTATATCGTATTGTACTCCCATCCGGAGGGTATATCAATGTGTTTTGAAAACGTTTGCATAATTAACTTCCAAACGTTTTTTCGTTTGCAATACTAAATACTCGATGAATGCATGTTTTGCAAAACCAAAATCTTGAATCCTGAAGTAAGGTGGAAAAATCCAGATGTTAAACTTGCAAACAAGAACTTAGTCTTCCAATTCAGCCTTCATTCGGTTTCTGTCAGTATAGCACAGTGCAAATACCAAACATGGTACAAATGCCGTTGTTTTGCCTCTTTCAGGCATCTTATATTGTAAACATTTTATGAATAAAGGTTTTTGGAGTAACAAAATAGATCAAAAACGAAGGAGAAATCGGAAATGACTATGAATAAACGCCGTGCGGGACGCAATTCACTCCCGCCACTTGCAGAAGTGGGGGACTCCTTGCTTACGGCTTGTTGAATTCTTCGGGTTTTTGTGATATCATATTTCGGTTAGAACGATGAACGGAGGAGTGCGTATGGAAAGCAATGGCAATATTATATGCTTTGACGATATTTCCTCCGTTGGTATCCCGGAACAGGAGTACGTCGTTTTCTATGACGCCGATTCGGATATATCTCCGGAAGAACTCTCCGGGCTCTCAGACCAGATGGCTGAAAAGGACGGGGTATGCGCGATAACTTCCGGTCACGGGCGTCTGTTGAAATTTTTCTATACCATTGCCGCCGGAAGGCCGGTCCCTGCGACCTGCGGGGCCGTGGGAATGGCGAGGGATCTTGCAGAAAAGTATCTGACTTCAAGGAATCCGAATGCCGTTTCTGCCATGATGTGGGCAGCGAACAGCGGGTTGAAGCTGAACTCGATCAAGATAGAGAAGAAGGACTCTTCACTGAAAGTCAGATTCAGAAGGATCATCAGGCTGCTGGTGTCATCCCAGACGCTGAAATACGCCATGTCGTCCTTCGGATGCTTCCTGCTGGACTACGTGCTGACACTGATACTGAGCGCGCTGCTTAAGCATATATCCCCGGATCTCCACCGGGAGATCGCGGTGCTGATATCCTGGGTCATATCTTCCGGTATCAATTTCTTCATCAACAGACGGTTCGTGTTCCACTCGAAGAACAATCTGCTGAAGGCAATGGGAGAATACTACGGGCTGGCGTCTGTAGTGTTCGTGCTGAAGAATTACGGTCTCCTTGAAGTCTTCATGAGACTTCTCAATATAGACATCGCGATCGCAAAACCGGTCTGTGAGCTCGCATTTTTCATCGTCAATTTCTTCATACAAAAAAAGATCATTTTCAGAAGAAAAAAAGAAAAGAAAACCGCTGAACAAAAAACCGAGGAATAAGACAGATGGCTTTACCGAATTCCCGTTTGGGTGCAGATAAAATAGAACAGATACTGAGCGGCAGAAAAAGGCTTTTCTTTGCCGGCATAGGCGGGGTGAGCATGAACTCTCTGGCCCATGTCAGCATGCTCAGGGGCTATGACGTGGCCGGGTATGACCGTTCCCGCACGCCCATCACCGAAAAGCTGGAGTCGCTGGGCATAAAAGTTTATTACGAAGCATGCCAGGAAAACATGCGCGACAGGGACGTGCTGATCTATACCGTCGCGATGCCGCCGGACACACCGGAGATAGTGTATGCCAGGGAGCATGAGATACCGATGATATCAAGGTCGGACTATCTCGGATATCTCATGATGAGCTATGATAAAAGGATAGGCGTTTCCGGGACCCACGGAAAGAGCACCACCACTGCGATGATAGGGTGCATACTCAGGGAGGCCGGAAAGGAACCCACTGTCCTCAACGGAGCGGTGATGAAGGAGACCGGCACAGTTGATATTATCGGAAAACACGATTACCTTTCATTCGAAGCCTGCGAGTATATGGACTCGTTCCTCGATTTCAACCCGAACATAGCGGTCGTGCTGAATATCGAACTGGATCACGTGGATTATTTCAAGTCCATCAGGCAGATCAGGGATTCTTTCACCGCCTTCATCAACAGGACGGGCAAGGACGGGATCGCGATACTGAACCTCAACGACAAGGACTGTGTCAGGATCGCCAAGAAGGCGGAATGCCGCGTCATATCCTTTGCCCACGAAAATCCGCTGGCTGATTACTATTCCGGGAACGAGACCGTCACAGACGGATATCCGGAGTTCGA
>CACZSC010000072.1 GCA_902783755.1 uncultured Ruminococcus sp.
CCCTCGAACTATCCCTCCCCCGACGAGATAGAGACAGCCGCGGAGCCCATAGTGGCGGCCTCCATAATCACCCCCACCGAGTACATAGGCGGCATCATGAACCTGTGCCAGGACAGGCGGGGGACATACATCGACACCAAATACCTTGACACCACGAGGGTGGAGCTCCATTACAAGCTGCCCCTCAACGAGATTATATACGACTTCTTCGACGCCCTGAAATCCAGGAGCCGCGGATACGCCTCCCTGGACTACGAGATCTCGGGATACGAGCCCTCGAACCTCGTCAAGCTGGACTTTCTCCTGAACGGCGAGATGGTGGACGCCCTGACTTTCATAGTCCATGCGGACAAGGCCTACGCCAGGGCCAGGAGGATCGCCGAGAAGCTGAAGGACAACATCCCGCGGCAGCTCTTCGAGGTGCCCATCCAGGCGGCCATCGGATCGAAGGTCATCGCGAGGGAGACCGTCCGGGCACTGCGGAAGGACGTGCTTGCCAAGTGCTACGGCGGAGATATTACGAGGAAGAAGAAACTGCTCGAGAAGCAGAAGGAAGGCAAGAAGAAGATGCGCCAGCTGGGATCCGTCCAGGTGAGCCCCGAGGCTTTCATGGCGGTGCTCAAGCTGGGGGATGACGATTAAAGGATCCTGAAGATCAGGGAAAGGAGGACGGCATATGCCCGCATTCAGCCGGTACGGGGCCAGTGAACACAAAAGGCTAGGCATATACATACATGTGCCGTTCTGCCTGTCGAAATGCGCTTACTGCGATTTCAACTCCTCCGTATGCAACGATCCCGAAAGGATCAGAAAATATATAGACGCGGTCATAGCCCATATGGACAGCTACAGCGAGGCCGCGGCGTCCTATGAGCCCGACACGGTGTTCATCGGAGGAGGCACTCCCACGTCCATCCCGCCGGCGGAGCTGTACAGGCTCGTAAAGGCGGTGAAGAAGATATTCAATCTAACCGAGACCGCGGAGTTCACCGTGGAGATGAACCCGGCCACGGCGTCGAAGAGGGTCCTGTCTAAACTGAGGAAGCTGGGCGTCAACAGGCTCAGCATGGGTCTGCAGACGGCCGACGAGAACGAGCTGAAGGCCCTGTCCAGGATCCACACGAGAAAAGACTTCTTCAGATCCTACCGGATGGCCAGGGAAGCGGGGTTCGAAAACATAAACGTGGATCTCATGTTCGGCATCCCCTTCCAGACCTTCGAGTCCCTGATGCATACCATAAGATACGTGGCGTCCCTGGGACCGGAGCACATCTCCCTTTATGATCTCAAGATAGAGCCCGGGACCGCCTTCCACAGTAACTATGAGGATATAAAGGCATATCTTCCCGAGGAGGAAACGGAATACGACATGTACCTGGCTTCCGTGAGCCTGCTGCGGGATCTGGGCTACCACCAGTACGAGATATCCAACTTCTCCCGTCCCGGCAGAAGATGCGTCCACAACCTGAAATACTGGAACTGCGACGAGTATCTGGGATTCGGGGTATCGGCCCATTCGTATTTCAACGGCAACAGATTCTCCATCATCCCGGACGTGGACAGTTACATCAGCTCATTCTTCGATCCCGCCTCGAAGGTGGTGATCACCGAGAACGTGGAGTCCGTGGAGGAACGGGAGCGGCTTGGGGAATACATAATGCTGAGGCTTAGGCTGACGGACGGCATCGAGAGCAGGGAATTCTCGAGGCGCTTCGGCTACTCCTTCGAGCAGCTGTACGGTGAGAAGCTGGTCCCCTACATCAGGGGCGGCTACATGACGGCGTCCAACGGGACTTTCGCCCTGACGCCCGCCGGCATGTTCGTATCAAATTACATAATCTCCGACATCCTTGAGTTCGAGGATTTCGGCAAATACTATTTCGGCTCCTGACGGAGGTGAATACTGTGAAAAAGGCATTGTTCGTCGGATGGGGCGGTACTGTCCGGAACGTCTACGGAAGCGACACCGTCGCAAAAATGAAGGAGCTTCTCGAGTTCGGGACGGATCACGTCATCGCCGAGAAGGAATTTGATGAATACAGAAAAGAGCTCGGGGAAGCCGAATACATCTTCTCCACCTGGGGCATGCCCGCCCTGACGGCGGAGCAGATAAAGGAATACCTGCCGAAGCTCAGAGCTGTTTTCTACGCGGCGGGCACCGTGCAGAAGTTCGCGCGGCCCTTCCTTGAGCTGGGCATAGAGGTCCACAGCGCCTGGGCTGCGAACGCCGTTCCCGTGGCGGAATATACCTTCGCCCAGATCGTGCTGGCGTCAAAGGGATATTTCCAGAGGCTCCACAGGCAGTCACTGGGACCGGCCTGGCCCCACAGGGACGTCCCGGTGGAATTCACGGGCAACTACGACCTGAACGTGGGCATCATAGGCGCCGGTATGATAGGCAAGCTGGTCATCGAGCGGCTGAAGACCCTTGACCGTTGCCGTGTCCTGGTGTTCGACCCCTTCCTGCCGGATGAGACCGCGGAGAAGCTGGGAGTGGAGAAGACGGACCTTGAGACCGTTTTTGCGGAATGCGCCATTATATCGAACCATCTGGCCGACAACGAGCAGACGAGGGGCATGCTGTGCTACAGGCACTTCAGCCTCATGAAGCCGGGATCCGTGTTCATAAACACGGGTCGCGGAGCCCAGGTGGTGGAGGAGGACCTCATAAAGGCCCTGGAAGAGGATCCCACGAGAGCCGCGCTGCTGGACGTGACCATGCCTGAGCCTCCGGAGCCGGATTCGAAGCTATATACCCTTGACAACGTTTTCCTGACGCCCCACATAGCCGGGTCTCTCGGATATGAGGTGCACAGGATGGCTGAATACATGTACGAGGAATGCAGGCTACTCGAGAGCGGGCAGCCCACAAGATACTCGGTGAGCCTTAAGATGCTCGAGACCATGGCGTGAGGGAGAATATGACTGCAAGATTCAACTACAAGACTAAGGAAGCGCTGCTTGAGCACGCAGAAGAGGCGGGCGTCAGGCTTCCGTACTCCGACGACCTCTCGGTCCTCGCCAGAAGGGTGAGGATAGGGGACACGGACATTTTCACGAAGAACTCCATGACCATACATCCCATGGAGGGATTCGACTCCCTTCCCGACGGATCCCCCAGCGAGCTCACCATGAGGAGGATCAGAAGGTTCGCCTCCGGCGGGGCCGGCCTTATATGGTGCGAGGCCTGCGTGGTGACGGAAGAGGCCAGGACCAGCGCCGGGCAGCTGTGGATCCACGATGGGAACCTGGATGCCTTCAAAAAGATGGCCGAAGAGGCCCATGAACTGTCGGGCGGAGCTCCCGTGATCCTTCAGCTCACCCATTCCGGCAGGGTATCGAGGCCGGACAATACTCCACACCCGGTGATCGCATACCACAATCCCATGATGAACGAGAAGTTCGAGATCTCACCGGACTATCCGGTGGTGACGGATGAATACCTGGACTCCCTTCCCGAAAAGTTCGGAAAGGCCGCGAAGCTGGCGAAGGAGGCCGGGTTCGACGGGGCGGACGTGAAATGCTGCCACAAATATCTCTTCAGCGAGCTGCTGTCGGCCTATACGAGGCCGGGAAGGTACGGCGGCTCCTTCGAGAACCGGACGAGGCTTTTCCGGGACTCCATGAAAGCAGTGTCACAGTGGACGTCGAAGGACTTCGTCATGGCGTCACGCTTCGGTCCCAGCGACTGCATGCCTTATCCCTGGGGATTCGGCACAGACCGGGGCGACTGCACGAAGATCGACTGGACGGAGCCCGACAGGCTTTACAACATAATGTATGAGAGCGGCGTGCGCCTGGTGGACATGACCCTCGGGACGCCGTATTACAATCCCCATGTGAACAGGCCCTACGACAACGGCGGGTACGAGCCGCCGGAGGACAGGCTGGCCGGCGTGGCAAGGCTCATAGAGGCCGCCGCCCATATGAAGCAGGCGGTGCCGGGCATCACTTTGATCGGCACCGGGTATTCGTATCTCAGAAGGTTCGCGCCCCACGTGGGGGCGGGAGCCATACTCGAGGGAAAATGCGACGCCGTGGGATTCGGGAGGATGTCCTTCGCCTATCCGGATTTCGCGAAGGACGTGCTCGAAGGACGGGAGCTTGACGACAGGAAGGTGTGCCTCACCTGCTCCAAGTGCACCGCCCTCATGAGAAGGATGTCATGTACGGGATGTCCCATAAGAGACAGGGAACCGTATCTTGAGATATATAAAAAAGTATTTGAGGAGAACTGATATGGCTGAAGAAAGAAGAAACGCAATAGTGACCGGCGCCTGCAGGGGCATAGGCCGGGGGATTTCGCTGGCGCTGGCGAACGCCGGCTACAGAGTATGCGCAGTTGAGATCAGACCCGAAGAGGACTGCCGCGAGTACATCGACGAGCTGACGGCGATCTCGCCCGATTCCTTCTATCTGCAGGGCGACATCTCGTCCACAGAGGACAGGGAAAGGGTATGCAACGAGGCATTTGAGCGTCTCGGTCACGTGGAAGTGCTGGTGAACAACGCCGGCGTGGCTCCGAAAGTGAGAGCCGACATGCTGGACATGAGCGAGGAGAGCTTCGACAGAGTCCTGGGGATCAACCTCAGGGGAACGTTCTTCTTCACCCAGAAGATAGCGAAGAGGATGTCGGAAGTGAAGACCGACGCCATGAGAGCCGTGATATTCATCACGTCCATATCCGCGACGGTATCCAGCGTGAACCGCGGCGAGTACTGCATGTCGAAGGCAGGCCTTTCCATGGCCGCTACCCTTTACGCCGACAGGCTTGCCGAGTACGGCATCAGGGTATATGAAGTGAGACCCGGCATCGTGGCCACCGACATGACGGCGGGCGTCCG
>CACZSC010000073.1 GCA_902783755.1 uncultured Ruminococcus sp.
CCGCTGAAACAGTCTATAATATGTGAAAAGACGTGAAATGAGGACTTTGCCATGAGATTGACGGTGATGATAGGAACAGTTCTGACAGCGCTGCTGACGGCAGCCATTCTGCTGACGGCCTGCTCAAGTCCGGCATATGACAGCCCAGAACAGAAGAGCGGTGAAGAGAGCCCAGAATCCGCCGGCACAGTCGAGCCGGACTGCGGGGGAGACTCTCTCACGGACACGGAGCCTTCGGAACCGGATCTTTCAAAGCTTGAATACCGGATCACCTGGGTGAACTATGCCACAGATGAAGCGAAGCTGATCGAAAACTGCCTCAACCAGGCCGGCATGTTCAGCAGCATCAGACCCCATTATCCCGTATTCAGGTTCATGACCAGAGCGGAACTCGAGAGCTTCACCGAAGAGTACAGCGGCCTGTTCAGCTTCGATCATTCCTTTAACGGGGAATTCACCCCTTTCTCAGAGATACAGGCGGAATACGGCGAAGATTATTTCACGGAAAACCTGCTCGTCATCGCCTATGTCATAGCTCCCAGCGGATCCTTCCGGTACGGCGTGCGGGACTATGCCTTTGACGGCGAGTGCCTTCTCATGAACATATGCCGGACCAACGATCCCGAGAACTATACCGACGACATGGCCGGATGGTTCGTGATCCTGGAACTGAAAAAGTCGGAATTCGGCTCATGCCCCATGTTCGACGCCATCCGTGTCGACTGATGAATCCTGCTAAAAAAATATAAGCCCGCCGAGGAGTTACCGACAAGATAACCTCCGGCGGGCGTTTTTTCCGCTAAGGACTATATGAACTTCTGAACTGCCTTCTGAAACTCCTCCACAGCTTCTGTGTCCCCTTCCTCGATGGCGTGGGTGATGCAGTGGGACATGTGCTCCGATATGATCTCCTTGCCCAGGTTCTTCAGGGCTGCGTTCACTGCGGACAGCTGCATCAGCACGTCGCTGCAGTCCTCGTCGTTCTCGATCATGGACTTTACATGTCTGAGATGGCCGATGGCCTTCGAGAGCCGGTTCAGCTGCCTCTTTTTCTCCTCAGGGGAGTGGTAGTGGCCGTGCCCGTGTTCTCCGTCCTCATGGGTATGGGTAAAGACGTTTCCGTTCTCGTCCACATGGGTATGGGTGATCTTTGCCATGGCTTTTCCTCCCTTAAATCTCGAACTCAGCGGTCAGGTCCCCAACTGCAATCCTGAATCTGCCTTCCCCTGTCACCGGCTTCATGTCGAATCCTATATAGCTTATGTCATCCTTTTCAAGCTTGAAAGTCACATGGGCAGTCTCCCCGGGCTTAAGCCCCACTTTCGTGAATTTCCTAAGCCTCTTTATGAATGGAGTCACAGGGCAGAACTCCTGGCTTATGAACATGAGGACCGCTTCCCTGCCTTCCATGCTTCCCGTGTTCTTCACGCTCAGGCTGACCTTTATGTCCTCAGGTCCGCCGCATTCCACTTTCAGATCCGAATACTCAAAGCTCGTGTAGCTCAGTCCGTAACCGAAGGGGAACAGCGGATCCGGTGTATCCGTGATATAGTCCATACCGGGTTTATCCGAGGTCCCCGGCTTGTGGTAGAATCCCCGGGCGCTCACCTTGTAGTTGTAGAAGCATGGCAAATGTCCCACGGTCCTCGGGAACGTGATGGGCAGTTTCCCGGAAGGCGACACCCTGCCGAACAGGATGTTCGCCAGGGCGTAACCGCCCTGCTCTCCCGGATACCAGGCCTCGAGCACGGCATCCGACAGTCCGCATTCCTCTCCTATGCACAGCGGCCTTCCGTTTTCAAGGACCAGAATCAGAGGCTTCCCGTATTTTGAAAGGCCCTTTATAAATTCCTTCTGAGCATCCGGAAGCTGCAGCGTACTGGTATCGAAGCCCTCGCCGCAGGTCACTGCGTTGGTGGTGTTGACGTCCCCCCAGCCGATGCCTCCGTGGAACATGCTGTTATCTCCCATGACCGCTATTATGCAGTCGGCCTCCTCAGCCAGCTCCGGTATCCGGCCGGCGTCCTCCGCAGGAGCCGCAACCGCGCATCCTTTGGCGTACAGTATCCTGTCCCCGTATCTCTCCTCGAGAGCCTTTCTCAGGGTGACGGTCTGCCTGTCCCAGGATCTGTGGGAATAGTCTCCCAGCTGGGCCTCGTCCGCGTTGGGTCCGGTGATGAGTATCTTTCCGAAATCCTCTTTCAGCGGGAGTATGCCGTCGTTCTTCAGGAGCACGGCCGACTCCTCGGCCGCCTTTCTCGCAAGTTCCAGAGAGCTTTCCGCCCTTTTTTCAAAGGGAATCACATATGTATCCGCATCGTCGAAGAGGCCGAGCCTGAATTTCACTCCGAGGATCCTTCTCACTGCGGTGTCTATATCTTCAATAGGCACTTCGCCCCGTTTCGCGGCTTCGAGGAGTTCGGGGCCGAGACAATCGTTTGACGTGGCCTCCATATCAAGCCCGGCGTGAAGCGACGTTTTCCCTGCCTCGAGGCAGTCATGGCATACATGCTGGGCGGACACGAGCATGGGCACCGCGCCGAAGTCGGAGAACACGTAGCCGTCAAAGCCCAGCTCTCCCCTCAGCACGTCCGTCAGCATGCCCCTGTGGGCATGGAGCGGTATGCCGTCCAGCTCGCTGTAGGCCGGCATCACCGAAAGGACTTTCGCCTCCTGCACCGCCTTCGCGAAGGGTTCTATCATGGATTCCCTCCACTCCCGCTCGCCCGTATGGACGGGGGATATGTTTATCCCGCCCTCTGGGGATCCGTGGGCCGCGTAGTGCTTCACGGTGGCGGCGACGCCGTTGGACTGCAGCCCCGTCACGTAACTCACTGCCATCCGGGAAGTGAGATAAGGGTCTTCCCCGTAGTTCTCCTCGACCCTTCCCCATCTGGGTTCTCTCGAGATGTCGATGTTTGGGGCCAGGGTCTGGCGGACGCCGGAGGCCCTCGCCTCCGCTCCTATTATCTTCGCTATCTCATAAACGAGTCCGGGATCGAAAGCCGCCCCCATGCCTATGGACTGGGGAAAAGCCGTGGATCCTTCCCTGTACAGCCCGTGCAGAGACTCCTCGAACACTATGGGAGGGATGCCCAGCCTGGTCTTCTCCCTCGAGTTCTTCATGATGGCCAGTATCTGCTCGTCAGACAGTTTCCTCGCGAAGAACGCTCCGAAACCCTCACCGGGGATCTTTCCTTCTGCCGCGTCATAGAGCCTGCGCTCGTTCGACACGCCGGAAAGCTGCACCACCTTTTCCTCAAGCGTCATCCTTGCGAGCAGGTCCTCGACCCTCTCTCCGATGTCCGCGTTTTTGTCAAGATATTTTCTGTCCATGGCTCCGTCCTCGTCTGTGTTATTTCACCCCCGATTATATCGGTTTTCGGTCCCTTTGTAAATACGGTTTTCACAGTTCCGCCGAACGGAACTTTGCCGCCTGACCGGCGTCAAAAGGGATACGCAGGCAAAATCGCCTCCGTGCCCGGGTCCGGAGACCGTAAAAACGGCATATTGCCGCAAAAAACTCTCAAAAAATGCCGGTATGCGCCGCGGAGAGCGATATGACACTTGTAAAATCGCGAAACAGTGATATAATAATTATGTATGTTTTCAAAACTACAACATTTTCGGAGGTACTTATGAAAATGGTTAAGAAAATCCTTGCCGTGCTCCTCGTCGCCCTGATGGCCGCGGGAATCGCTTCCGTGGCAGGCGCCGCCGATATCAGATTCACTGATACGGAGTCCCACTGGGCATGGACCGGCGGACAGATCCCCTATCTTACGGAAAAGAACGTTCTGAACGGTTATCTCCAGGATGACGGCACATACCAGTTCAAGCCTGACAAGACAATCACCAGAGCGGAATTCATCAAGATCCTCGTTGAGACCGCAGGCCTCACCGAGAAAGCCGCGATCAAATACGACGACGTAAAGGAAACAGACTGGTTCTATCCTTACTTCCAGAAAGCCGCAGCCCAGGGATTCCTGGTGAACTACGGCAGCTCAGCCAACCCCAACGCAGAGATACCGCGCGAAGAGGCAGTAACGCTTCTCGTCCGCTATCTCAACCTCCCGGCAAGCCTCAAGGCCGAAAGCACCACGTTCACCGACTATGAAGAGATCTCGACATACTTCAGGAACGAAGTGCTCCAGGCAGTTTACCACGGCATAATCAACGGATATGCCCAGGACAACGGGACATTCCTGTTCAAGCCTAAGAAGACCATGACCCGTGCTGAGGCCCTGACGGTCATCTACAGAGCGTTCGGCTGCATCTTCAACGGCGACGCCAATCAGAGAGACGCTCTCGCCAATGCCGAAAACAACATCATCACCAAAGCCGGCGTCAACATCAAGAACGTGACCCTCACCGGCAGGACCATAGTCAGCGAAGGCGCTGGACAGGGCACCATAGCCCTGACCAACTGCGATGTGGTTAGGGGAACTCTCTACGTGAGAGCCGGTGCGAACGTCATCCTCGACAGCTGCACAGTTGAGAACCTGGTAGTGACGGGCGGCGGAAAAGTGACGTTCCTCAACGGAACGGTTGCTGCTGAAATGACTGTGGAGGATCCCACCGAGATCCTGCTCCAGAACGGCACCATCGGGACTCTCAACGTCAAAGGCCGCGCTGCGGGCACGACAGTCGCCGGCAACGGCACCATAGAGAACGCCAACATCGGAGCTCCCGGATTCATGTCAGCCATGGTGCCGAAGCACTATGACATCGGTCTGAACCTTACTGCAAGCTTCGCAGCTTCCGAGTATTCCGGCTCCAGCGATCTGGCCGCCGCATTCTCGGTAACCCCATATGTCTCCACCGACGGGACATACTACTTTGTGAACTTCAAGTCGGGTATCGGCGGAACGGTGTCACTGTACTACACCAACTCCTCCATCACGCCCGCAACCAACGAATTCGAAAACTACTACAAGAACTCACCGTACGCACACAGATTCAATGTGGATGCTGACAAGTTCGTCACCGAGGATACATTCAACGCAAGCAAGGTATCCGGCTACAAATACGTGGTGCTGCAGCTCAAGAGCGGTCCCAGCACATATCCGGCGATCGTCATTCCCAACACGGCTCTGTCCGGCAGCGGCTTCACATCCGAGCCTTACTCCAATGCAGACCTGACGACGATATCGTTCACTCCCGAAGCTTCCGGTAAGGTGTACTGGTACTACTCCGACACAGGATCCGACATCACCATCGGCGCGTTCCTTGAAGCATATGACGAAAAGGAATCTGCCATGAAGGACGTGGAGGAAGTGACCGGAGGCAAGAACTACAGGGAAAGCGTCACAAGCAAGTACCTCAAGAATTATCCCTTCATCATCCTCATCGCTCAGAACGGCGAAGGCCTCTATTACACACCGTTCGTTCTCCCGCTTGGTGACAACGGATTCAAGCAGGGTCCCGCCATCGTGGGGTCCGGCCTTATCGGATTCACTCCCGATCTCACGGGAAAGGTCTACTATTACTTCTCATCCACAGCGTCACTTCCTTCTCCCGCCGACTTCGCTTCGGAATACAAGAAGGCAACGTACCGCGGCACGGCCGATGTGACCAAGGATGTTGAGAGCCGCCTTGAGTACGCCGTGGCATATGCTGAAAAATATCCCTACATCATCATCTGCCTGAGAGACTCCCGCGACGAGTACATGATGCCCACATACCTCTATGCAAAATACTCCACGGGATTTGCGACCAAACCCTTCCAGAGCGCTGAAGGCGAAGTCAAGTTCAAGCCCTCTGCTGACGGCACCGTGAGACTCTATCTCACCGACGTGGAAACAGCTCCCACAGTGGAGGAGTTCCAGACCATCTACAAGGAAGTCTCAAAGAGCTATAAGGGCGAATATGTGGTCAACGCCAACGAGAACCACATAGTCAAGTTCGACGCGTCCTATGCAAACAAGTACCCCTACATGGTACTGGCGTTCATAGATGAGACAGGCACATACTCATACCCCGTAGTGGTCGCCCTCTCGACCACCAACACCGCCAGCGGATTCGCTACCGGCCCGGCATATGTGGCAGCGACCTCGAGAGTCGAGTACACCGTGAAGCAGAATGGATATGTCTACTTCTACTTCACCAACACCAAGGCTGCGCCCGCATCCGGCAGCGCCTTCCTCGCAGCTTACTTCGAAGCTGAAGGACACAACGGAGACACCTTCGCATACCGCGCGACCGAGGAGATCATCGAGGTCACCGATGCGATCAAGGCAGAGTACAGATATCTGGCCATCGCATATTCCGCAACAGGCACCACCAGCGAGGAAGGACTCGTCTTCCTGAATCCTCTGGTGATCCCGCTTGAGGAAACAGCTTCTTCCCAGGATCCCCAGACAGACCTCAGCGCCTACGGTCTCAGCTTCATTGTCGAGAACGGCATGCTCGTCATAACCCCGAAAGCCAACGGAAATCTCTACTACTACGGGACTTCCGACACGGAAAAGCTGCCTCACGGAGATTTCGGAACGGCATGGGAAGCCAATGGAGGCAAGACCATCAGCAACACGGTGCCCTCAATGGCTCTCAGATTCTCCATCTCCAACGTTGGCGGAAGGTATTTCGTGGTTTGCCTCCAGAAGACCAACCTCTCCTTCTACAATTACCTCATCATAGACACAACCACAGGCAAGATCTTTGCCGAGCCCGCAGACTGATGACAGCATAGCGGACAGATACATTTTCAACCGAAGAAGACCGTACCGGTGAAATTGCCGGTACGGTCTGTTTTTATGCATGTCTATCTTCCTCAGTCGAGCACGATTATATTATCAAAGAGTTCAGGAACTTCCCTGATCTTGGAGGATCCCACGGTGCATCTGTAGCCCTGACTGTAGATCTCGTCGAAGACCGCTGCCGTTTCCCTGAACTGTTCGAGGGTGATGCCCAGCATCTCCGACCTTTCTCTCACCACATCCTCGTATGTCACGCCGGAGATATACGCCGCGAAGGACCGCGCCGCCTTCTGTACGGATGACATGGGCCTGTCGAATTTCGAGAACGCACCTATGACGCCCTTCGTCATCTCTGTCTCGTCAGCCTCATAGTTCCTCACGAACTCTCCGATCTTTGAGTAGACCTCGTCGGTCTCCTTCAGATTGGGATCCCTGAATGAGGTGAACGACACGTTCCCGGAATCAGCCGCTATGGAGCATCCGCATCCGTAGGCGCCGCCCTTGACCCTGATCTGCTGGTACAGATAGTCGATGTCGACGCTGTTCTTCACCACGTTGAGAACGCCGGAAGGTTTGAATCCGGCCTTTCTCATGTTTCCGGATCTCGCCACATACTGCACACGGGACGCGATTATGACGCCTTCGTTCCTGCACACGGGAACGTATTCCTCAGGCTCGCCCAGATATTCCCTGTCAAGGCCCTCAAGGGCGCCCATGAGGGCGGGAAGGTTCTCTTCTACCGCGCGGCATCCCGTTTCGTCCGCCGCCAGACTGAGGATGGCGTTCGAGGGATCGAATATGAAGTTCTTGGTCTTTATGAGGTTTTCCTTCAGTTCATCGTACCTGTCGTCGAAGTTCTCAAGAAGATCCGAAACGAACTGATAGAACTCTATGCCGCCCAGCTGCTCGTTGAGGCAACCTGTCTTCGAGAAGTAGGAACGGGTCCTGGCAGCAGCCACGGAACTCCCCGAGAACATGATCTCCCTCTGCTTTTCGGACTTGACCTCGGCTATGATGGCCTTCAGCCTGGTCCTATCGTCGAGCTTTGATGACGTGAGTATCTCGGCAGAGGTCTCTGCAGCGTATGCGACCTTGTCGCTCAGCACTCTCATCTTGATTCCGAAGAATGCTCTGTATCCGTCGGCAGCTCCGTATTTCCCGATGATGCAGGGCTCGAAGGTAAGGCTTCCGGTGTTCAGGCTGATGTCTATACTCAGGTCCTCGAAGCTCCTCTTTTCCGTATCCACCCGTCCGAGCACCGCCATGAGCAGTCCGGCATAGGGAACGTATTTATGGGGAAGCTTTCCGAAATCGAAATACAGGTTGGCGTATGTGATGCCGTTCGTGTCTACGTCGTGGAACACTGTCTTCACGCCGGCCACGGTCTTTTCCTCGTTGAAGAAAGGAACTGTCTCCGGTGAAATGTCAGATCTCTCAAGGTACGGGATGCAGTTCAGCTCCTCCTCAGTGGGAGGCATGGACTGGTATTCCCGGAGGGCTTTCGCCTCGGAAACGATCCTGCCGATCTCTTCCGGAGCCAGGCCCTTTTTGTATTCCGCGAGCTTTTCCGCGAGTTCCCTGTTCTTTCTGTCAGTGAGCCCCTTCTCGGGCACAAGCGTCAGGATCATGGTGTGGTTCGAGTCCAGGATGTACTTTCTCACGATGTCCTCGTAGTACCCTGTCCCGATAAGACCCTTGAGCTTCTCTATGTCATCCAGGAAATGGAGATATGTGAACGCGGCAGAATCGTCGTACAGCCATGACTGGAGCATATTGATGCAGTAGTCCAGACCCTTCGGGAAACCGCCGTAGTTCGCTTCGCGGAAATTGAACTCCGCCACGTTCAGGGCAGCTCTGATGGCCTTCTCGTTTATGCCCTTCTCCACCTCTTTTGCCAGAGTGTCCCTGACGATGTCAACAAAGCTGCCCAGATCCTCCTCCTTTGCGTTCTTTACGATCACCGAGAAGGTGTTCTCTAACATATGGCCCGAGAAACCGCCGTATATGTCCTCTCCGATGCCGGCGTTCACAAGAGCAGTCTTTACAGGCGCGAAATCGGAGTTCACCAGCACCGTGGAAAGGACATCGCAGGCCCTCTTCTCCAGAACGTCGAGGGACGAGCCGGCCATGGTGTTGAAGGCGAAGAAAGCCTTGCCCTCAAGATCATCGCTCTCGCCGCCGTCATAAACGCTCCTGCAGTATCTGGGCTCCTTTGAGTTCCAGCGGGGCTGGGGCCTGATCTCAGGCCTGAAGTCTATCTCGTCGAAGTTCGAGAGATATTCCTCGTCCATGAACTTGAGCCTTTCATCCATGTCACAGTTCCCGTATACGAAGATGTAGGAGTTTGACGGATGGTAGAATGTCCTGTGAAAATTCAGGAATTCCTCATAGGAGAGCTCGGGAATCACCTCGGGGTCGCCGCCGGAGTTCACGCCGTATGTGGTGTCCGGCTGCAGGTGCAGATTGATCTCATCATCGATGATGCCTTCCGGCGAGGACATGGCTCCTTTCATCTCGCTGTAAACGACGCCGTTGATCCTGAGCTCGTCGTCGGCGCTGTCCAGCTCATAGTGCCAGCCTTCCTGCATGAAGGTGAACTTGCTCTTGTATATGTTCGGATAGAACACAGAATCCATATATACGTGCATCAGGTTCCTGAAATCCTTGTCGTTGCAGGACGCCACGGGATATATGGTCTTGTCCGGGAATGTCATGGCGTTGAGAAAAGTCTGCAGTGAGCTTTTAGCCAGGGCCATGAAGGGGTCTCTCGACGGATAGTTCTTCGATCCGTTGAGGACGCTGTGCTCTATGATATGCGGTACGCCGGTGCTGTTTGAAGGCGGTGTCTTGAATGCGGCACAGAACATCTTGTTCTCATCGTCGTTTGCCATGAGGCAGACTCTTGCCCCGGATTTTCTGTGTCTGAGGATGATCCCGGCGGTCTTTATATCCCCGAGATACTCCTCGTATACAAGCTCGTAGGCGCTGTTGGGCGCCAGATCCGCGTAGGATCCTATGATCTTCTTTTCTGACATGGTGTTCCCCTTTTCTTTTTGTATTTCCTTCCGATTATACCGCAATTCCGGGCTCCCCGCAATAGCCGTTTCGGGGACATGGCGGAAACCTGACGCCCCCCGTCCCCGGCCGGACGTAAATTTCCTGTTGCATTTTCCGCCGGATATGTGTATCATGTTTCAGCAGGTCCCGGATACGCCGTGACCGCAGATTTTTCCCGGAGATGACCGACATGCCTGATATAAGATTCATACTGGGACAGGTGTTTTCCCTTCTCGCTGCCCTGTGCTTCGCCTATTCCACGTTCGGAAAGACGAAGAGCCGGATCGTGCTCTGGCAGACCGTATACGCAGTGGTGTACTCGGTGGCGAGCGCCTTCCTCGGAGGCTATTCCGCCATCGCCGCGAACCTTCTCAGCGGGGTGAGGAACATACTGGAACTCAAGGGCAAGCTCACGAAGTGGGCCCTCGGGATCATATGCGCCCTGATAATCGCCCTGGGCATACTGACGAACTCCAACGGTTGGATCGGCATACTCCCGATCACCGCGTCCGTGATATACTCCATCCTCATATATGCCACGAAATCCGTCCGCGGGATGCATATCGCCGTTATGATAAACATGGTCCAGTGGGCGGTATTCGATTTCGTGATCAGGGCATACCCTTCCCTGGTGCTCGATATAGTCATCATAGTCCTGACCGCCGTGAATTACATCCGCGAACGGATCAGGGACAGAAAAGCAGAGACGGAAGACCGGTAACTCCCTTCGGGGAAGGCGCCGGCTTTTTCCTTTTTCATGCAATTGTTGCATTTGTGTTGCAAAAATCAAAATCTATTGCAATCAGTTCCCAACAGATATATCATGAAGAGTGGCCGCGGTCCTGTGTGCGCGGCCTCAGAAGCATTCTCCTTACCCGCCGGCCACTCCCGGCAAAGCAAGATATTATGCAACCATCATGAAGACAGAAAAGAAATTATCAAAGACAAAGCTGATACATATGTTCATGAAGAACAGCAGACGGCATTTCGTGATAAGCATCGTCGCATCACTGATAGCCACGGTCTGTTCTCTCGTCATACCCAAACTCATCAGCTACTCGGTGGACTCGGTCATAGGCGACCTGCCTCCTGAATCCCCAATCATAGCGCAGGTGTTCGAGAAACTGTCTGCCGTCCTGGGAACAGGAGCGGACGGCAAGCCAGGTCTCTGGATCCTTGCCGTATCCATAGCAATACTCGCGCTGCTCATGTGCATATTCAGATATATGGACACCGTGTTCATCAGGCGCGGCTCCGAGACCCTTTCTGAAAACATGAGGAACATGCTCTTCAGGCATATAATGAAGATACCCATGTCCTGGTTCTCGGCCCACCAGACAGGGGACCTGATCCAAAGATCCACCTCTGATGTGGAGACCCTGCGGGACTTTCTGTCCACGCAGCTGACTCAGGTCATCCGCACGGTCATAATCATAGTTTTCTCCCTGGTGTTCATGTTCAACATCAACACCACCCTGTCCCTCATCGCCCTCATATTCATCCCGATCATCATCGGATACTCGATATTCTTCCACCTTAAGATATCGAAGAGCTTTGAGGAAGCGGACCAGAACGAAGGCAAGCTGACGGCAATCTGCCAGGAGAACCTGACGGGCGTCCGGGTGGTCCGTGCGTTCGGCCGCGAAAAGACGGAAATCAGCAAGTACGAGAAACAGAACGAAAAGTATACGGGGATCTGGATAAGGCTCGGAAAGTACATAACCTGGTTCTGGGCCGCCGGAGATGTCATCACCGGGCTCCAGATGATATCGGTCATAGTCCTGGGCACGGTCATATGCGTTGAAGGACAGATCACGGTGGGAGATCTGATCTCCTTCATACTGTACAACTCCATGCTGGAATGGCCGGTCAGGATGATAGGCAGGACCATCGCCAACATGAGCCGGGCGGGCGTGTCCGTGGGAAGGATCGGGGAGATCCTGTCCGCCGAACAGGAAACGGACGCGGAAGACGCCGTGGACTGTCCTCAGGACGGAGACATAGAATTCTCCCATGTGTCGTTCTCCTTTGACGGGGAAACGAAGATCCTTGACGACATTTCACTGAAGATACCCGCCGGATCCACTTTAGGCATCATAGGCATGACCGGCTCAGGCAAGTCCACCCTGGCCGCTCTCCTCACAAGGCTCTACGAGCTCGAGGAAGGCTGCGGCGCCATAACGGTGGGCGGTATAGATATAAGGAATATAAAACTGGATTCCCTTAGGAAGACCATAGGGATCGTCCACCAGGAGCCTTTCCTGTTCTCTAAGACCCTCGGAGAAAACATCGGAATAACCTTCGAGAACCCGGCTGAAAGGATCCTGGAAATAAAGGAAGCCGCCCAGGCTGCATGTCTCGGCGAAACCATCGAGGGATTCGCCAAGGGATACGACACGCCGGTGGGCGAAAGAGGCGTCACCCTTTCTGGAGGCCAGAAGCAGAGAGCCGCCATCGCGCGGGTGCTGGCCCAGGGCTCTCCCGTCATGGTGTTCGACGACTCCCTGTCCGCAGTCGACAGCGAAACCGACGCGAAGATCAGGCGCTCCCTTGCGGAAAGGACGTCCGACACCACGGTCATCCTCATTTCCCACAGGATACAGACACTGATGAACTCTGACAACATAATAGTCATGTCCGGCGGAAGGATCACCGAGTCCGGCCGGCATGAAGACCTCATAAAAACAGACGGGATGTACAGGGCGATATTCGACCTGCAGAGCTACGCCGGAGAGGAGGATGAGTGATGGACGACAACACCCCTCTCTTCACCAAGCATCTGAAGGGATTCGGCATACCGAAGCTCCTCCCCTTCCTGAAAAAGTACAGGGTCCCCCTGTTCTTCATGGCCGTGCTGCAAGTGGCGGCATCCGTTCTCAGCATCCTGTTTCCGAAGTTCCAGGAATACGCCATAAACAACTACGTCACCCCCGGCATCACGGAAGGTATCGTGACCTTTGCGGTAGTATATGCCGCAGTGCTGATAATCAAATGCGGTCTTGACGCCATAAGCATGTACATCGGCACCGTGATGGAAATGAAGATAGGCAGGGATTTGAAGCAGGCTTCGTTCAATCACCTGCAGACCCTTTCCTTCTCCTATTTCAACCGCAATTCCGTGGGTTACATCGTATCGAGGGTATCCAGCGACACCAATCGCATAGGGACTCTCGTGTCCTGGGAATTCATAGGCATACTTTGGAACTTCACATATGCGGCCGGATCCCTCGTTATCATGTTCCTGACGAACCCCGGGCTGGCGGCCCTGGTCATGGTCATCGTTCCCGCGCTGGTCGTGGTGATATCCATAATGCAGAAAAAGCTTCTGATTGCCAACCGGGAGATACGCGAGGAGAACTCGAAGATCTCCGGCGGTTTCAACGAGGGCATCACCGGAGCAAGGACCATAAAGACCCTGGCTACAGGCGACAAGATGTATTCGGAGTTTTCCGACATGACGCGGAAGATGAAGAAAGTATCCGTAAGAGACGCGAGGATCAGAGGCACCATCACACTCACTCTTAACCTAGCTGCCTACATCGCGCTGGCAGTGGTGGTGAAGGTAGGCGGAGACATGACCGCCGAACAGGTCATGACCATAGGGACTCTTTCCATGTTCATGACATACGCTCTCGGGCTCATGGAGCCGGTGCGCTGGGTCATAGACTCCCTTGCCGAACTGACGACCATTCAGGTCAACATCGAAAGGTTCTTCGGACTTCTTGAGACAGAGCCCGACGTGAAGGACACTCCGGAGGTCACCGAGAAATACGGCGACATCCTGGAGCCGAAGCGTGAGAACTGGGAGGAAATAAAGGGAGACATAGAATTCGACAATGTCACCTTCAAGTACCCCGACGGCGAGGAATACGTGCTCCGCGACTTCAATTTGAAGATTCCCCAGGGCACGAACGTAGCCATAGTCGGGGAGACAGGAGCCGGGAAATCCACCATCGTGAACCTGGTATGCAGGTTCTTCGAGCCCACGGAAGGCCGCGTGCTCATAGACGGAAGAGACGCCAGGGAGCGTTCCCAGCTGTGGCTGCACTCCAGCATCGGATATGTGCTCCAGACCCCGCATCTGTTCTCGGGCACCATCCGGGACAACATGAGATACGGGAAACCGGACGCCACGGACGAGGAGATAATGGAAGCCCTGCGGATCGTGTCCGCTGACGAGATCGTCAGCAGGAGCAAGGACGGACTGGACACCGAGGTGGGTGAAGGCGGCGACCTGCTCTCCACCGGTGAAAAGCAGCTCATTTCCTTCGCACGGGCCATAATCTGCGACCCGAAGATACTGATCCTGGACGAGGCCACCTCCTCAATTGACTCCTTCACGGAGCAGATAATCCAGGATTCCATAAAGACCGTCACCGAAGGAAGGACCTCCTTCGTGATAGCCCACAGGCTCTCCACCGTGAGGAACGCCGACGTCATTCTCGTCGTAAAGGACGGAAAGATAATCGAGCAGGGAAAGCACAAGACCCTTATGAAGCTGAAGGGATATTACTACGATCTCTATACACAGCAGTACAGGGACGAGGCGACGGCAAGCTATTTCGATAAGCTCAGGACAAAGTCCTGACGGAGGCATGTATGAATATCGAGATCGAAAGGAAATTCCTCATAAAGCTGCCGGATGAAAAACTGCTCAGGCGGCAGGAAGGCATACGGATGATCAGGATCACCCAGACATACCTTGCCCCCCTTTCGGAGGACATAACCAACAGACGGGTAAGAAGGATCGTGGAAAACGGAGAAACTTCCTATACCTATACGGAGAAAAAGAGGATATCCTCCGTCAGCCGCGAGGAGAACGAGCGGGAGATCAGCCCGGAGGAATACTCACGCAGGCTCAGTGAAGCTGTAAGCTTTCTCGAAAAGATCAGATATTCGTTTCCCTACGGGGACCATGTGATCGAGATAGATATCTATCCGGTCATCTTCGGCGGGAAGGCGCTGGAAGGTTCTGCCATCCTCGAAGTGGAGCTGCGGAGCGAGGACGAAAAGTTCACGATCCCGGACTTCATCGAGGTCATAAAGGAAGTGACCGGCATGAAAAAGTATTCCAACATGAGGCTCGCGAAAAAGCTGCGCCGGAAGGATTAGCCTGCCGCATACTAGACAGAACAAAGAAAAAGGAGACTGCCAGGCCTGTGATATCAGGTCCGGCGGTCTCCTGCTTTAATTCAGGATAATACTGTTCTCTACTTTGCCATCCTTACGGCGACTTCCAGAGCCGTCTCCATCATGGCGGTGAAGGTGTTCTGCCTTTCCTCCGGAGTAGTCTCCTCGCCTGTCAGGATATGGTCTGAGATCGTGCAGATGGCCAGGGCGTTTTTCCCGAGTCTCGCCGCGTTCATGTAAAGGCCTGCAGCCTCCATCTCTATGGCCATGACTCCCATCTTCGCCCATTTCGGCGTGTTGTTTATCCCCTCTTCCCCGTAGAAGTTGTCGGAGGAGAGGATGTTGCCCACATGGTATCTCAGTCCTTTTTCCTCAGCCACTTCCACGGCCTTGGACAGGAGCTTGTATGATGCGATAGGTGCAAATCTTCCGGGAATGTCGAACACGTCGCCGTATGAAGAATTGGTGCAGGCGCCCATTCCGAACACCATATCCCTTACGTGCACGTCCGGGTTTATGGATCCGGCGGAACCTATCCTCATGATATTCTCAACATCATAGAACTTGTATAGCTCATACGAGTATATGCCGATGGAGGGCATGCCCATCCCGCTGGCCATAACGGACACCGGAGTCCCCTTGTATGTCCCCGTGAATCCGTTGATCCCCCTCACATAGTTCACAAGCTTCGCGTCGGTGAGGAAAGTCTCGGCAACGAATTTGGCTCTCAGGGGATCCCCTGGCATAAGCACTGTCTTTGCGAATGCGCCTTTTTCTGCTGTATTGTGTGGTGTTGGCATAGCTGTTCTTCCTTCCTTTATATTTCCAGTTCTATAAGCTCGTATTCCCTGCTGCCCAGTCCCTGCTCGGCTGCTGCTTCTATGGTGTGTATCCCGTGCCTTGACTCTATCCGCTCCACCAGATGGTCCCTTCCGGGATCGTCGCTGGAATATACCAGATCAAGACATGCCTGGTCGATGGCCACCGGATCCAGGGACAGCAGAATCCCGATGTCCTCCATGCAGGGATCCTCAGCGATCTCGCAGCAGTCGCAGTCCACGCTCATGTTCTTCATCACGTTTATATAGACTATCTTCGAGTCGAAGTACCTGATGACCGAGCCCGCCGCGTCCGCCATGGATTCGAGGAAAAGGTCGTTCGGAGTGCTCCAGGGATCCTCCGTATTGCCGGCCCCGTGGATGTTCAGTTTCCCGTATGAAGATGCCATCCCGATGGACAGCTGCTTAAGGGCTCCGCCGTATCCTCCCATGGGATGTCCCTTGAAATGGGACAACACCAGCATGGAATCATATTTTTCCGTGCCCTTCCCGATATAGTTCTTCTTTATCTGCATCCCGTCGGGGATGTCCAGGACCAGGTCCGGTCCTTCGGCGTCAAGGATCTCGAAATCGAACGTGTCCGTCCATCCGTGCTCCCTGACGAGCTCTCTGTGCCTATCAGTGGTGTTTCTCGCGCCGTCGTAGGCCGTGTTGCATTCCACCACCACGCCGCCCACGTAGTCTGCGACGGGCTTCCAGAATCCTGGTTTCAGATAGTTCTGGTTGCCCCGCTCTCCCGAGTGGACTTTTACGGCGATCTTTCCTTTGAGTTCGTACCCTGATTTCTTATACAGTGCGAGCACTGCTTCCGGTGTGAGGGTCCTGGTGAAATATACTTTAGGTCTCATCGAATCCTCCTTTTCTCTCCGTCACTGCGCTTTTACGATCTTTATGATCCTTGATGTACCCAGTCTGTCAGCACCGAGTTCAATGAATTTTTCGGCATCCTCTATGGACGAGATCCCGCCTGCCGCCTTTATCTTCAGTCCGTTCTTCACGTGTGCAGCCATCAGCTCCACGTCATGGAAGGTAGCTCCGGCTTTTGAAAATCCGGTGGAAGTCTTGATGAAGTCCGCTCCGGATTCGGATACCACTTCGCACATCCTGATCTTTTCCTCGTCGGTCAGAAGACAGGTCTCGATGATGACCTTGAGGATTATCTTCTTTCCGACCATCTCGCCTGCCTCGTCGCAGGCTTTCTTTATGGCTTTTATCTCACTGAGGACCAGCTCGTACCAGCCGTTCTTGACCCAGCCCACGTTGATGACCATATCCACCTCGTCGGCTCCGTCTTCCACTGCGCACTTTGCTTCATAGCATTTTACCCGGCTGGTGCTGTATCCGTTGGGGAATCCGATGACAGTGCAGATCTTCACCGGTCTTCTGAGATACTGTGCGGCTTTTGCGGAGGCATATTCCGATGCCACCTTTACGTACGATGCGGGGATGCACACGGACGCGGTCTCATAGTGTGTGCCGTCATCGATGATCTCCATGATCTGGGGCCATGTGGCGTCAACCGCCAGCAGTGTGTGGTCTACTTTTGAAAGTATTTCCTTGATCTCCATTTTATCTTCCTCTTTCTTTGAATATTTTTCCACGAAATCACACAGTTCACGGGGATCCTCAAGACCGTGGGGATGATGCCCGCATCCCATGCGGCATACTGTGAAGAGCGGTATCCCCGCTTCCCTGTACGCCTTTTCAAGAAAAGCGCCGTTCTCAGGGTAAGGTACCAGGTTGTCAGAGTCTCCGTAGAGGATCGCAGCGGGTATCCTTTTTTCCACGAGCCCGCCGATCCGGTCGATGGGATGTCCTCTGAAAGCAAGGAGCCCTTCGATGTCGAATCCGTAGGCATCCTGTATCTCGTGCCAGCCCGTGTCCCCGTCGAGAGGTATCCCTCGCCCGAATCCCATTGGGCAGCTCAGCAGGTTCATCACCGGTGCATCAAGGTACATTACAGACACCAGATCAGGATATTTCGCCGCGAAATTGACAGAACACAGCCCGCCGCAGCTCATGCCCTCGAGACACGCTTTTTTCTCAAGGCCGAACTCCTCCGAAGCATATTCCACGAACCGTGCTTTTGCGTCGGTGTCCGCATCTGTGCCCCATCTGTTTATGTTTTCAAGAAACAGCAGGTGCCAGCCTCTTCTCAGCATCTCGAGGTGGAATCCCGGGAATGCGTCAAAGTACTCCATCTTCAGGACCCACCTGCCCTGGGGATCCGGCTTGTCGGGGAAAACTATGATGGCATTCCTTCCCTCGAACTCAAAGTCTCCTCTTCTGAAACCGTTGTATTCCGAATATGTCATGTCTGCCTCTTACTGTGTCAGCTGAAGCTGAACGAGATCCTCCCGTTCTCGGAAAGGACCTGTCTGTCATTGCCGAAGAAGCCCTTCTCGAAATCCACCGAGTACCGGACTCCCATATATCTCAGTCTTGCGTGCTTGCCGGTCATGCTGAGGATCTCCGGGATATGATCCCGTGTGCCGCAGTCCCATATGAGTCTGAAATCCCTGTCTGAAGTAATGGCCACGCCTTCCTCCGAAAGCTTGATGATGAACGGCCCGCAGTCGAGCTCCGCCTTTCCTCTTCCGGTATCGCTGAATATCGGCTTTTCGCAGAGGATCGGCTTCTTTTCCTCGTCACCTATCAGGGCTCCGCCAAGGATCCCTTTCCCGGTATGACGGTTGCCGTCCAGCACCGGAAGAGACTCGTACGCGGAATCCGATCCGGTACACACTTTATCCTCATAAGGATCCTCAGGCACCGGAGAGAACACGTGAAGGTCCCTTATCCTCATGATCCCGTGCCTGTAGAACAGGTTTATCCTGAATCTCTTGGAACAGTACCAAACGGACGATACGTCATCATCGTCGTAAGCCGTTTCAGCGCATATGGCCGATGCGGGAGTGTCGCTGAAGGTCTTCGTGTACCACCTTCCGGTGTCCCCCAGCTTCTCGACGGATATCTGCCCGGCGTCTCTCATCCCAGCTATCTTTTCGAGCTGATATGTGAGGCCGCCGCCCATCTTTTCCCAGCCGAAGCTGTTCTCCTGTCCGGTCTGCGCATATCCGAAAGACAGGCATCTGCCGTTGAAATTCTCTTTCAGATACCAGTCCACCCACTGAGGGTTCCCTCCTCCGGCCTCGGTGTACACAGGCTCCAGGGATATCACGTCCTGGACCTTTTCGGCGCCGGATTCCGGATCAAGGCCGAAATCGTACTGGTAGACCGGATCCGATCCCAGCATCCTGAAAACCGGGACTTTGATGAGGTCACGCTCGTCCTGGGAGGGTATGAACACGTTCCTGCTGCTGGGATAATACCCCTGTCCGTAATACCCGCCCCAGAGAGTATATCCGTCCGTGCCGTACTGCTCCTTGCAGTTGCACAGGGCGTCGAGACCGTATTTAGATGTAATGTACCTTATGGTATGGGTATCATAGAACCAGGCCCCCAGAACTCTCGGGTATCTGCCGAACACTTCCCAGAATTTCGAGAAATATGTGTCAGCCAGTCTTTCCCGCTGGTCCTTCGTATATCCGACGGAGAAAGCCGATGACGGATACCAGTCCCAGGCCCATCTGCCCTTCCAGGGCACGCCCGCGTCTTCGCACTGGCCCTGAACTATCTCGAACCAGGCTCCGATCTCGAACTGTGAAGGGTCCAGTTCCCTGAGCATGTCCGTATATACGGGATCGCACAAAGCGTCGTACTGCAGCAGGAATGTGCCCGGAAGCCCGTGCTTTCTCATTAGCTCGATCTGTTTCACCACGGGCGTCACCAGATCCACTTCCACTCTGGGCTCGTAGTCCCTGATGAAATTGATTATGTTTATAATCTGCCGTTTTTCCATGTCAGTACCAGATCTCTATATCCTTGACTTTCTCATTCAGGTCTGCGTGCGGATCCTGCCTGAACCCCAGAGCCCCGAGATAATCCTCGGCTTCGGAGAACCAGCATGTCATCCTGTCGGGGAAATGACAGTCCGACGTTATGATGACCCGGCCGCCTTTTTCCTTTATCTTTCTGAGAATGAAATCCGCAGGGTAAGGTACGGTCCTCAGATGTCTCGCTATGGCACCGGTGTTCAGCTCGAAAGTGTCACAGGTCTCCATGCACCGGACCGCTGCGCCGGCCGCAAGCTCCATGTAGCCGGGATCCGACTCGTCCACCAGGGAATATTTCGTTATGAGGTCGAAGTGTCCGATTATGTCCGGCCGTGACCTCTCCACGTGCCTCACCACTTCGCCGTAGTACTCCTGCCACACGGAGAACATATCCCCGCCGTATTTCACCTCGGCCAGTTCGCGCTGTATGCTCTCAGACCAGTCCACGGGATAATTTATGTCCCCGCACATAAGCTCGTGCACCGAAGCTATGATGTAGTCGGGCCGGTCGTCCGGAAGTTCGGAGTCCTTGTCAAGCTCAAATCCGCCGAATACCCTGATCTTCCCCTTGTATCTTTCACGGGCTTCCCTTATCTCCCGGAAATAGTCATCCGTCTTCTCCGGAGGCATACAGTAGCTGGACTGAAGCGGCGCGTAGCTGTGCTCCGAGAAGCCTATGGCGCGGAACCCGTAGCCGATGGCGGCCCGGATCATGGTGTCCATGTCCGCTCGGCCGTCTGAATATTTCGAATGGGTGTGAAAATTCGATCTCTGCATTTTTCCAAAAAACCCAAAAAACGCCGCCTGTACGGCGGCGTCTCTGGCCTTATTTTCTGTCCTTCTTGTCCTTGTTTTCGCACTTCTGGTTAGCGATGCCGCAGCTGGTCTTGCATGCGGACTGGCATGATGTCTGGCATTCGCCGCATCCGCCGTTCTTTGCGCTTTCGCAGAGGTTGCGTGTTTCGATCGTTCTGATGTGTTTCATCCTAAACACCTCCTCTATGGAATTGGTTCAACTGGAATTCTAGCATACGCGGGGTACAAAGTCAATATTCTTTTTCCTTATTTGTATTCGTCTCCCAGGCAGGTGACCTCAACGCCGTCTATGTTCCAGTCCTCGGCCACGTTTCCAATCTTCACGAAGTCATCCCAGCCTATCTCTATGACGCCCGCAGCCGTCTCGGTGATGAGCTTTTTCATATCGACGGTCTCCCTGCGGCTGTTGTATACGGATACGTGATTGTTTGTGCGACTTCCCTCGGTGACGTCTATCTCGCCTTCGTTCGCGTATCTGTATACGTTCTCCTCGATATTATACGGGCTTACGCCCCAGTTCGAGAAGTATCTCTCGTTCTTGTTGAAGTGGCACCAGTTGTTCAGGACCACCACATTCGCCGGAGCCCAGTAGAGCAGATGGTCGTCCGGATCGGCGCCTTCGGTGTTCAGTATGAGCTGTGCCAGCTCCGGGTTCACGGCTTTCCATGCGTCCGTATAAACGTAGTCCGGAAGGGTCTCGGTTTTGCTCTTAAGGGTACCGTCATCGTTTATGATATCGAATCCCAGCTCGGCCGCCCACACGTACCAGTGGGAGCAGTTGATGAACAGGTTCCCCGTAAAGGAGTTGCCACGGCCGGCATTGGAAAGGCAGCCGTTCGGCGTGTTGGCCACAACGTTGCCGTAGCAGTTGATGTAGCTGGACGCACCGTCATGGTAGAATCCCATGATGCCCATCACCAGATAGTCGGGGTTCTTCTCCTTGATCTTGTCCCAGATGTTCTCCGGTCCCGCGTCATGGATGTAATTGTACCTGTATACCAGGTTGGCGTTAATGTGGCCGTTTCCGGTCATGACGCCTATGTCGTCAGACATGAGGTTGGTCTTGTATGCGTGGTTGTATTCTGCCGTGATGTTCACGCCGCTGATGGAAATGGCTCCCCAGTTGCCGTATCTGATGGTATTGTGGGATATGAGGACGCCGACGCCGTACACGGATATGCCGGAGTTCCAGCCCGTGGCGGTAGAGCACCATCCTTCCACCAGGTTGTTATATACGAGAGAATCGCCCGATGTCACGGTGGGGATGTCGCCCGTCGTAAGGTTTATCCCGCAGGAATCTATGTCATATATGTGGTTTCCGGAGACCGTGATGAAGTTACCGTCGATGCTGACGCCGTGGCTCGTGGATGACGCCGACACCTTGCAGTTCTGCACTGTAAGATGATCTGCTTGCGCCTCGAACACGGTCTTGACCGACGTGGACATCTCGATGTTGTCGAAGGTAAGCCAGTCCGCTCCGTTAATCCTTATGATGCCTTCTGAAACGGGAATCGTGAACACGTCCGTGTCGAAGGTATCACCAGGATAGTAATACAGTATGGCGTTGTCGTCGATGTAGTATTCACCCGGCATGTCAAGCTCTTCGGGGATATTGTACCAGTAGAATATGCTGCCTACCTTAGGCTCATACCCGCCGGCGAACTTCACGTTCATCTGCGGTATGTCGTGTCTGAATTCCATCACATAGGAATCGTCCACGCACCACAGGAAGCACCACCTGGCGGTGACGAAGACCTTGGTGCCGGATCTCCAGGAGTTGACCCTTTCAAGGTATTCCTCACCGTAATCGATCCTGTAGTACTCCGGTTCCGACCAGTTGTACAGCTTCGGCATCTCGGTGCCGTCGTAGTCGATGGCCATGCCGCCGTCGATGTATACCCAGTCTTCATTGGGGAACCTGGCCATGATCTGTCTCTCGCCGTTTCTGAACAGCGCCGGGGCCTTTACCCTGTATTCTCTGTTGCTCTGGGCAGCAGCGATATATGCGGCATCGAAACCGTATTTGTTGAGATCAAGCTGCACGATCCTGTCCTTTGCCTCAGCCTGGAAGAATTCCGTCACGGCTCCCTCGGCAGGAGCGAAATCAGCTGACGACAGGGTTATGCCTCCGAAGACCGAAGCTCCGTCCTCACCGATGTATCTCACCGGGCATTCCTCAGTCCCGCTGTCTTCCGCAGTGAGCTCAAGTGCGTTCTGGATCACATACTGTCCGGGCATCAGCACCACATCGATACCGGTAAGCCCCGTTCTGTCAGCCTTTCTCACAGCGTCCCTTGCAGCTTCAAGCGAACCGTAGGGGTTCGATCTTGTGCCGTCCGGGTCAGCAGATCCTTCGGGGCTGACATATATCTTGAGAATGTTCTGGGTTAGGGCATCGAGTGCCCTGTAGGTGATGAGTATGGCCTGTTCGGTGGTAAGGTCTCCCCCCGGGGAGAACCTGGTGCCGCCCACGCCCTTTATGATGCCGGCGCTGACCGGC
>CACZSC010000074.1 GCA_902783755.1 uncultured Ruminococcus sp.
CTGCCGCTGTTCATGGAGATCCTGTTCTACTTTATTTTCCATGAATTGACTCCGCAGTTCGAGATGAGATATCTTGCTCCGGGCATCGTGGTATTTGCCCAGTCATTCCTTACGCTGTTCACGGGACTGCTGATATCTATTGACAGGTGCACAACTTTCCTTACCAGATTGTATGTAACGGAGACAAGGTCATATGAATTCATATTCGGGTATGCTTTTGCCGTGCTACCCATAGCTCTGATACAGTCTGTTCTCTTCTTCATGGTAGGAGGCATATTCGATCCTTCCCTTTTCGGTACCGGAATGATCTTCGGGATACTGCTCAGTCTGGTGACTTCCCTGTTCTTCATAGCCGTCGGTATTCTGTTCGGCTCGATATGCAACGAGAAGTCGATCGGAGGGATATCATCGATCATAATCGCCGGGCAGTCGGTGCTTTCGGGAATGTGGTTCCCGGTTGAGGGACTCAATCCTACGGTGCTGACAGTTATGAAGGTACTACCGTTCAAAAATGCAACCATGCTGGTACAGAACATGGTCCTCGGCGTGAACGACATTTTTTCAGACTTCGTCCAGCCCCTGCTCATAGTCCTCGGATACACCGTCGTGATGTTTGTACTTGCCATACTTGCATTCAGAAAAAAGATGATAGAAAAATAAGAACTGACATTTTTTATGCAAAAACACCGCCGTATCAGCGATCATTTCGCGATGGTACAGCGGTGTTCTTTTTTTGTCATTTACTTAGTCGTCTTCAGGCGGTGCCACATTACCGACGGGAAGCTTGTTGAGATACTCTTCCAGAGTTATGCCTTTTTCAGCTATCTGTTTAGCTACTTCGACCGATCCCACATACCGGATATGCCACTGTTCGTGACCGTATCCGGTTATTGCTTCCTTGCCTTCAAGGTATCTCAGGATGAAACCGTAATCGGCAAGTTTTGCATGGATCTTTGCCCAGATCTCAGGATATTCGACCATTTCCTCGTTGAGATAAACGTCAACGCCGTCTATGATGAGATAAAGATCCAGTGCCAGACCTGTCTGATGTTCTGAATATCCCGGGACGGCTACGTAACGCTTCGTATATACTTCGCCGTATTCGACCATGAAATCATCCCATATCTCCTGCTGTTCATTTACGCTTCTGCGTGCGTTGTCAAGATCCACGTAGACGCCTTCGGATTCGAGAGCCTTCTTCAGATCAAGATAATGATCATATGCTTCCTTCTCGACTTCCACATCGCTGCCGAGGGAATTCTTCACGGTCACTGTGACAAGGTTCTTCTCCCAGTCGTCCGGCAGCTTGTTTTCCTTGTTGACGAGCACAAGATAGTCCGTCTTTTTGGCTGCTCCGCATGAAACGAGCAACAGAATAAAAAGAACGGTGGTAAGAATACAGATTGCTTTCTTCATAATCATATCCTCGCTTTTATGATATATATTTTTTATTAAGGTAATGTAAGGGTCACTGATGCTCCGTTCATGTCGGCACTGTTGACTGTCAGTATCATCGCCTCGGAACCGTCATCCCAGTACAAGGTTACTGTATCGCCAGTCTGGAAAAGGTCGCTGTCTTTTGCATTTCCGTTTTTGGTGTCATAATGCTTAGAAGCATTCCGGTACAGGCTGATCTGATTCTCTCCCTTGAACTGAGCGCCGGGAATAAAAGCAGACAGTACTTCGTAAATACTTGTGGGAAGTTCGTTCGATATATGATATACAACGATGCCCGGTATGGAGAACAGACCGTCATCATATGTCTTCATTGTATTCGGGCCGACGGGAGTATACAGAGAGATCATGAACGATTCACCGTAGATATCTTCATCAGCATCCTTAGTGATCATTATGACGTCTCCGGTCTCCTCCAGAGGACCTATATGCATGTCTTCCACTTCGTAATAATGGAGGATCGTCGGATCCGCCCATGAGAGAAGTATCCTTGAATAGGAAGTCATGCTGCCGGTATTGCTGTCCATCATCTCAGTCCCGCCGATGAGATTTTTGGCATGGTCAGTCCAATAATAATCATCAAGGCCGAGTGCGTGCCCGGTCTCATGTATAAGACACTGGCAGTTTGCGTAGACTCCGTCGTCATTAAGCAGAAAATCATAAACGCTCAGATCGAAGAAATCAAGACCGATCCAGACTAACTGAGAACTGCGGATAGTATAATTCTCAAAGACATAGTCTTTAAAAGGCAGGTTGTAAGCCCAGATATAGCTTGCGTAATCATACATGTTCTCAGGAAGGAGATAGACGAAATACACGCAGTCGAGATCTCCGTCCCCGTCGTTGTCATACAGGCTGTAGTCTATTTCATCATCGAAATAATCCAGCGCATCATTCGCTATCGTGTACACATCTTTGTAATCAACAATATCTTCAACATTATAATCCGTCGTATAGATGTCACAGATATCAGCTTTCAAACGAAGCTTTCCATAGGATATCAGCTCGTAGTATTCCCGCAGAGAATACCATCCGGTCGCACCTGTGGTGTCATTGTAGCATATGTCGAGATAATCATTGAGATCATCCAGATGAGGGCTTGTGTATTCAAAATCTCGGAAAGCGACCGGAATAACAAGGACTCTCGTCTCTTCACCGTCGCCGGATATCGAAGGAAGCGACGGAGTAACGTAATATGCGGGGTCAAGATCTTTAAATCTGGCAAATCCCGCGGTCTGTTCAGGATCATATCTGACAGATTCGAATACCCGTAGATCTAACGTACCGATTTCATCACCGGAAACAAATGCCGTGATCTCATATTCTCCGGGCGTGTCCGGATCATATCCGTCATATTCATATCTGAGATCAGGATCGCCGTAGATGTAGAGTATCTCATCCGTATAGCTGTCAATAACGATTATGTCAGAAAGAATGTCATCAATATCAGTCCCGACCGGCACGGCTTTTCCCGATGGATATAGTTCCGGGTAATATTTGATATCTGTTGTTGATACCGGCAGTACAACGATATTGCCCTCTCGGTCTGTTGAAGCGATAACAAGCCCCATGTTGACATTTATGCCGGGATTATCCAGAAGATAGCTTCTGAGTTCATCCGAAGCATGATCCATAATGAAAAGTCTTGTATCACCGTTTATATCGGTGAGAATGTAACTTCCGTCCGGTTGTTCAGTTACCGACATGTTCACCATTTCAAAAGCGAACACTCCGAAATTCAGAGCATAATCGACGTACCTGAAATTACTGCACGCTTTAAGAGGTTCAAAATCTGCTTTGTACGGCTTCACGACTTCCACGTCAAGAATATACGGCAGAAACTCGTTTCCTGTCTCGGTAACCTTGCAGACAGCGGTGTAAACTTTTCCTTCCTCGACACTCTGGGCAACTTTGGATACGTCCATCGGAATGGCGCTGTGATTATCTTTGTTGTCGCTTACGTATGCAGTCTCCCCGTCAAATGACAGCACGTTCAGACCGGAAAGGTGGAAATATCCCTGTCCAACGTATTCTTCAGGTGAAGTATATATATCAAACGGAGTGCAGGTAGCAACTATGTCAGGGAAAGCAAGTGTGTTTTCTCCAAAACCGGTGATAACGATCTCACCATCTACCTCCTGAGTGTAATAATCTGAATCTGTGAAACAGTTAAAGCTTATCTTTTCAATCACTCCGTTTGAAACAGTCAGCTCAAGTTTGAGGATTTCGTCGTATTCATTATAGTTTGGCACGATAGTTGCCGCGGCTTCCAAGCGATGATCAGGCAGCATGGAGTATACGCCGTCCTCTATTTCTTCGAACCACTCAGGTTCTACATTGAGTGACAGCCCATGCAGCGAATAAGTCTTTTTCAGGTAATTGCCATCAAAAGTGGTTATAACAAGGTTTTCCCAGAAATCCCCTTCTATGTTCTCGGCATATCTGTCGTTGTGGAAATCAAACATAAAAGCGGTCATGTCTCCGGTAGACAGGTCGGTTTCAACTAGTTCCAGCGGGCCGTCGAGATATGAAGTCGAAGTGAGAGACTGAAGATGTTTATTATTGAAATATATCTCTTCTGTAATCTCTAAAGTCAGATTCTTCCTGTTTTCTGCAAAATGCTCCAGCGCTTCTTTCAGCCCCGGTTCGGGCAGAGGTTCTGGTTCTTCTTCCGGTTCAGGTTCCGGAGGTTCTGTATCAGGTATGACAGGCCAGGGAGTATAATGCTCATCTTCTACGGGTTCAGTCTCATCATCTGCAGGTTGTTCATCATCAACGTTGTCTGTATCAGGCTGAGCGGAAGAATCAGTCATTACATATGCGGTGGAGCCAAGCAGTGTCCTGCATCCGGAATCTAGAAGAAGGACAGTGCCGTCAGGTCCGATATTCCCTACGCATAAAACTGTAAGATCGGAATCTTTTATGACAACTCCGCTGCAGTTGACGATAACTGAACCGCTGAGTCCCGAATAGACTCCCGGTTCGCTTATGATGGTGGCGAAAGCGTTATAAAACACCTGACACATCTCTTCACGGCTTATTTCCGCCCCGGGCTTCAGAGCTCCGCCGGCACCGTTGACGTATCCGGCTTTTATCATGGCGGAAACAGGCCCTTTTGCCCAGTCAGACACATCTGTCCCGTCGCTGAAATCATTCAGCACGGATACGTCACCGTCAGTGAGTCCCAGGGCTCTCGCGATCACCGTAAAGAACTGTTCCCTCGTAACCGTGTTCTCAGGCTTGATAAGACCTCCGCCGAATCCCTTCAGCCATCCTGAACCGACTGCTGATGCGATTTCACCGTAGTACCACGCGCCAGGCTCAACATCAGAGAAGCCGGACATATCAACTTCCGCGCTCTTGCCGAAGACACGGTTCATAACTGCGGCAAGCTCGCTTCTTTTAAGCGGAGATCCGGGTCTGATAAGTCCGTTGGCGTCTCCTTTTATTATTCCGTTTTCCAGAGCTGCTTCAACAGCCGGGCGCGACCAGCCTTCCGGTATGTCAGCCGGAAGTTCTCTGTCAGCGGCAAATGAAGGAATGATTGATGAAAACAGCACGGCGCACAACCCGAGTGCGACGATTATCAACAGTTTTCTGTGTTTGCATCTTGTGCTCATCAGTGACCTCGTTTTAAAATATCTAATCTATATAAGTATATACAAAAGTCATTTATCAGTCAACTGAAAAAAGGGCTTTGACGCCAAAAACGTCTCGGCCCTGTTGCGTTGTTATTTTGTGTTATTCCACTGTAACGGATTTTGCAAGGTTCCTCGGTTTGTCCACGTCGAATCCGCGTGCCACTCCGAGGTAATATCCCAGAAGTTGCATCGGTACGACATCAAGACTGCCTATGAAATGCTCGTCGATATCGGGAACGAATTCGGCAAGATCCACGGACTTCTCTATACCGCTGTTGCTCTCCTGGGTGATCCCCATGAGGAAAGCTCCGCGTGACTTGCATTCCACAAGATTTGACAGTGTCTTTTCATATATCGACGACTGTGTCAGGATACCTATGACAAGTGTTCCTTCCTCAACAAGGCTTATGGTTCCGTGCTTGAGTTCGGCAGCCGCATATGCTTCTGAATGGATGTATGACACTTCCTTCATCTTGAGACTTCCCTCAAGAGCCATGGCGTAGTCTAATCCTCTTCCGATGAAGAAAACATCATGGGCGTTCGCGTACTTTGCAGCAAAATACTGGATCCTGTCTTTTTTTGCAAGTATATCTTCGATCTTCCCGGGAATAGTGAGCATTTCGGAGATGTATCTCCGGTAATCCTCTTCACCGATATATCCCCTGACCTTTCCGAACTGGACCGACAGCAGGTATCCGGCTATGAGCTGGGCTGCGTAGGCCTTCGTCGTCGCTACTGCGATCTCAGGTCCTGCAAGCGTGTAAAGCACCCTGTCAGCTTCCCTGGCGATGCTTGAGCCTACGACGTTTACTATACCGAGAGTCTTCACTCCCTGCCTTTTGGCTTCTCTGAGAGCTGCCAGGCTGTCCGCCGTCTCTCCCGACTGGGATATTACTATAACAAGCTCGTTCTTCTCAAGGATAGGATTTCTGTATCTGAATTCAGATGCATATTCGACTCTCACCGGCAGCCTTGCAAGATCTTCCATGACGTACTGGAAGTTTATGCCGACGTGATAGGCGGAACCGCAGGCCACCACCGTGATCCTTGATATGCCCTTTATATATTCCTCGTCTATCCCTATGTGTGAAAGATCTATGTACTTACTTTCTTCTCCCTTTATGACGGAATTGAGCGTGTCACGGACGACCCTTGGCTCTTCATGGATCTCTTTGATCATGAAATGCTCGTAACCGCCTTTTTCAGCGGCGTCCGCGTTCCAGGTTATCTGC
>CACZSC010000075.1 GCA_902783755.1 uncultured Ruminococcus sp.
CCTCCTCTTAGCAGCTTCGCTGCGTAGGTGGTGGGAGAACGTCAATGCCCCAGCCTCTTGATTTTTCCTGAACAGTGTAGTATTATGTTAAAAACGATTTTATTAAAATCAATTTTAATAAAATTCATTTTAGCTAAAATGGAGTTGCAGATATGTTTTTAGGAAGAGAAAAAGAACTGGAATCCCTTGAAACAGTATATAAAAAGGAAGGCTTCGGCATGACCGTCATATACGGAAGACGGAGGGTCGGCAAGTCAACACTCATAAGGGAATTTGTCAAAGAGAAAAGAGTCATTTTCTACACAGCGACAAAAGTCGGCCCGGACAGGAACCTGGCCTTGTTCACGAAGGAAGTCCTGGAAGTCCTCGATCCTGCCATTAGCGTGGCTTCCTTCCCGACATTCGAGAGCATACTGGATCTGATCACCGATAGGATACATGACGATGATAGTAAAACCGTCCTCGTGATCGATGAACTGCCTTACTGGGCAGAAAAGGACGAGGCGCTGCTTTCAGTACTCCAGAAGTATATCGATACCAGATGGCTTCACAAAAATCTGATGCTTATACTTTGCGGTTCTGTCCTCAGTTTCATGGAAAAGAAGGTTCTCAGCGAGAAGAGCCCTGTTTTCGGAAGACGCGACTCACAGATAAAACTTGAGGCATTCAACTACAGGGAGGCCGCGCTGTTTGTTCCCGGGTATTCTTTTGAGAATAAGGCCATTTGTTACGGTGTTACCGGGGGAGTGGCCAAGTATCTCTCGCTGTTTGACGCCGGGAAAAGTCTGGACGACAATATCATCAGGTTGTTCTTCAGCACCGACGGGTATCTGTATGACGAGACTAAAAACCTGCTGACGCAGGAGTTTACTGACGTTACACTCGTAAACAACGTTATAGAGCAGGTTGCATCAGGGGAGAATACATTGAGCAATATCGCATCAAAGGTCCATGAGAGCGAAGCCTCTGTTGTCTATTCACTCGAGAAGCTGATCGATGTGGGACTTGTGGAAAAAAGGAAATGCATAACAGAAGAGAAGAACAAGAAAAAGACCCAGTATGTCCTGAAAGATCACATGTTTGCGTTCTGGTATAAGTTCATACCGAAGGCTGTCAGCGTGATCGAGATGGGGCAGGGCCGGACATACTATGAAAAGGTCGTGAAGCCCCAGTTGCACTCATATATGGGCAGCATCTTTGAGGATATGTGCCGGTATTATACTCTGGGAAAGGGCATTACGGGAGCCTTCGGTTCTTTCATAACAGAAACAGGCACCTGGTGGGGAGTAGAACAACTGACGGACGATGAAGGAAAGAAGTACCGGCAGACAGCTGACATAGACGTTGTCGGTATCTCCTCCGTCGACGGGACGGCCGTCTGCGGTGAATGTAAATTCAAGAATGAGAAGGCAGGAAAAGAAATATATGAAACTCTCATCAGAAGATCCCGTCTCCTCTCGGGAAACTATACCGTCACGAAGTATCTGCTGTTCTCGCTCGCCGGATTCACCAGTTGGTTCGATACGGCTGACACACCGAACCTTCGTCTAATCACCGTCAGAGATCTGTACGATGCATGACCAGGGCCGTTTGGAAGACCTCCGTCCGTATCACAGCTCCTGATGAAGCAGGGAAAAATATCTGTGCGTTGCCCTACCGTATGTGATCACGGGTTATGCCCTTCCCTTCCTAAAGATTATCTTAACAGGATATTTGCTCCCTCCGTGACTGGATCCAAATGGAAGCCGTCATCACTCAGGGAGCTATTTTTTGTAAACTTTCCGTTACATCACTCATTGTATAACCATGCATTTTCGTGTGAATATTCATACACCGCATTTTCCCGGCCTCCGGCCCTGATCAGGCAAATATCCCTCCGAATTGTCCTAGTCGCCGGAGGCCTCTTTTCGTTTTCCAATGAAATTGTATCGCATAGCCCGAAAAAAACGATAAAAGCTTCTGAACATGTGAACTGCTCCATTCGTTTATGAAAAAGCCCTGAAACCATTGTAAGAAACAATGAATTCAGAGCTTTATATAAACATATCATTGTTGCAATCTTTTTTGCCGAAGAGGCCTGTCATTACCTGGCATCAGATAGTAATTGTAGAATAGCCTTCTTATCCCATTGCTCAGTCTCCCAGATGGTTATGTGCTCATTACACACTTCACATATCAGATGAGGTTCATCACCTGAGTTATCAATGACTCGGGTGTGATCTGCAATACGGACGAGCTGTGACAGATTACGAAGAGATCTTTCGTACCTGCTTATTATTTTTTCAGCAGGCACGTCATGTCCTCCGGACTTTACACGAGCCTGAACACGCCTTACGTTAATACTCGGATCGCTTGTCAGTACAAACACCGCATGTATTTTATACCCCAGCTCTTTTGCCTGCCTTAGCAGTTCAAGGTTGCGGTCTGTAGATAGTACGGTCTCAAAAGTGAAATCCTTATGGGCCTTCACGAGCATCTGTCTGATCTGTTCTGCTTCACATGCCGCCTCCAGATCTGTACACTGTGAGATACGTTTTATCTCATCCGCATTCACATATGTGCCACAGATCGGAAAGCCTTTCGTAATCGTGCTTTTGCCTGATCCGTTAGGACCTGCATATACCAGAATCCGCGGACTGGAAGAATCAGCTAATGACATATTCCACCCTTCCATCCGCATAGACCTTTGTAATCATTCCGCTCGTTTCATCGATACGGGTAACATAATCCATCGTTGTTACATCTTCCCTTTGGGCAACAGCTTCACGACATGCAGTCTCAAACTCATCAGAAGACATATCAAACACGGTCTTCTGTGCCGTCTCAAGTTTGACAGGAAAAGGAAAACCACGTTCTGCATTGAATTTCCGAACCAGAATGTTTACCACTGCATTAAATGAAAGTCCCATCTCAGAGGCGATACGGGTGGTTTCTTCACGGACACCTTCGTCCAATCGAATCGTGCTTGTAGACATACCATCAGCTCCTTCCAGTAATATTTTAGCATATGCCAGCCCGGCATGTCAACACAAATGATATCATTTGTGTTGAATATATAAAGAATACTTGTATTGACAATATATCATTGCAATGATATAATTTATGTATCATCAAAATGATATAGGAGATTGTCGTGAACACATATACCTTATTCCACGGAAGCGATCAGATCGTGGAAATACCAGATATCGCTTTCGGGAATGAACATAATGACTACGGCAGGGGATTCTACTGCACTAAGCTGGAAGAAATGGCGAAAGAATGGGCATGCAAAAACGGTACTGACGGTTTCATGAACCGCTATATCATTGATAGTCGGGGGCTCAGAGAGCTTCACCTGTCAGACGGATCCCACACTGTTCTCAACTGGATAGCGATACTTCTCAAATACAGAACCTTTTCCCTCGAATCTGCTGTCGCTATCGACGCCAGGGAATATATGATCAATCATTTTGCCGTAGACACCTCAGACTATGACCTGATAACCGGGTTCCGTGCAGACGATTCGTACTTCCGGTACGCTGAGTCCTTTGTTGATAACACGCTTCCGCTCCGCAACCTAAACAAAGCCCTTCAGCTCGGGAAGCTCGGGATGCAGACGGCTCTAGTATCGCCAAAGGCCTTCGGTCAGATAAAGTTCGTGGAGGCTGTACCTGTCGACAGAAACATCTACTATCCGAAGTTTGTGGCAAGAGACTTGAACGCCAGAAGGACCTACCGGGAAGAGATTGCTAAGGCTGCAACATACAGGGACGACATCTTCGTCCTTGACATCCTGAGAGAGGAGATGAAGAACGATGATCCGCGCATACAACGGATACTACTTGAGTGACGCAAAAGCTACCCTTTCGCAGTGCTTCGATTATATGATCAACGACTGTGAATTCGATCCGGACTGGACATCCGCCTTATTTCTCTCATCCGGATACGCAGAACAGTTCGAACGTGGAAACCCGGGAGTGCTTGCGGGAATGTCCGGAGTGGAACTGGCAATGGCCATCGTCCGTAAAACCTACAGAGATAAGACCTTGCCCGAACTCCGTTACGGTGACGGTCTGTCCCCCGAGTACTGGGCAGGATGGGCTCTGTCAGAGTATCAGTGGTATTCCGGAAGACGGTTCCGCGACATTTTCGACCGCATAAAGCTGTCTGAGATAATAACGATGTACCGAGTGTTTCATGAGATGGACATCAGAAAGTTCATAGAAACGATGGAAACCATTTGTTCCTCAACACTCAGTGAATCCCGACTGAAGACCATCCGTGAAAGCAGAGGGCTCTCCCAGGCTGAGCTCGCCAGGGAGTCTGGTATCAACCTTCGCAACATTCAGATGTACGAGCAGAGAGTGAACGACATCAACAGAGCCCAGGCGCGTACTGTGTATATGCTTGCCCGTGCCATAGGCTGCCATGTGGAGGATCTTCTCGACAATCCAACGATGTAAACAGGTGCGGATGATTATTCCATCCAGAATCCAACCTGTGCAATTTTTCTCAGAACTGTCACATATA
>CACZSC010000076.1 GCA_902783755.1 uncultured Ruminococcus sp.
CGATACTGCCGTCATCAGGGCTATGCCCCATATGCCCAGCCTCGTTCCCACTATCAGCACCACGGCTATGTTGAATACCATCGCCGAAATCGCCGATATCATCGGAATGGTCATTTTTTCCGCAGCGAAGAATGCCTTGGTGAGCACTTCGCAGATAGCCGCGAAAACCATCCCTATCGCATAGAACCGGAGTGCTTCCGCCGTGATGGCACTGTGTTCTGCGGTGAAGTTGCCTCTTTCATATATAAGCGAAACGAATATGTCCGAGAGCACCCCCACGCCGACGGAGATAGGTGCTATGATGAACGTCAGCGTCTTAATGGACGTCCTCGTCAGCCTGTCGCTCTCCTCTTCCCTGCCCGCAGCCGCAGCTCTTGCAAAATGGGGAAACAGCAGATTGGTCGCTACGAATGAGAACAGCCCGACGATGATTATGTACAGCCTGTTCGCATATCCCAGAGCGGTGATGGCCCTTCCGTCCTCGATCCCGGACGCGATCCTCGTGTTTATGAGATTGCACACCGGGGTGGTCCATGTGGAAATGAGGATTGGTATCGTGTTCAGGGCCGCTCTCTTTATTTCCGGCGTGTTCAGTTTTGTCTTAAGCCTGTATCTGAACCCGCGTTTGACAGCCGCCGGTATCTGCACCGAGGCCTGGGCGCCCCATCCGATGAGCATCGCCACCGACAGTCCTCTGACTCCGAACTTGTCGCTGAATACCAGGAGATACACGACCATGATGACGTTGGACACCAGGCTAATTATCGCCGGTATGTTGTATTCTCCCTCTGACTGCAGAAAGCCCACGAAACAGAATGCTATGCCCACGAAGATCACCATCGGGAACATGATCCTCGTGAGTTCCGACGCAAGCGTGGCGGTTGACTCCGACAGTTCCGGTGCCATCAGGGATACCAGGCCCGGGGCGAATATCACGCCGAGGACTGCTATGGAAGTCGTGATCAGCAGTATGAGGTTGAAGTACGACTGGCAGAATCCCACCGCTTCCTTTTTCCCTTTCTTGACAGCGATGCTGTTGTAGACCGGGATGAAGGCGGACGTTACGACACCGCCCAGAATGAAGTCGAAAATATTTATGGGCAGTTTTGACGCCACCTCATACGCCACCCCGGCTTCCGTCATACTGAAGACCGAGGCGGTGAGCATATCCCTCACCAGGCCCAGGGCCTTTGATATGAGGATGATGATACCCATCAGCGTCGCCGAGAGAGCAAGACTTCTGGTCTTGCCGACTTCGGTTTCGGGACCAGTTTGTTGATTGATGTCTTTTCCCATATCTCCGTCACACTACCTGAAACAGGTAGAACTTCAAATAATCCGTTTCCGGAATCATCGTTGCTATCGGATGATCCGGAGACTGCGCCCGGTGTTCTATCATCCTGAGAGAAACCGCCGCGTCAGACGCCGCATCATCAAGCATTTTTCTGAACAATGGATCCGTCATGAAATGGGAACACGAACATGTAGCCAGGTATCCTCCCCGCGGGAGGCACTTCATCGCCCGGTAGTTTATGTCCTTGTATCCCCTGTAAGCATCCTTTACTGTGGATGATGACTTCGTGAACGCCGGAGGATCCAGTATTATATAGTCGTAATCGCGGCTTCTGGATTCCGCCATTTCCGTCAGCATCCTGAACACGTCTGCCTGCACGAACGATATCCTGTCCCCCGTATATCCGTTGAGGACCGCGTTGTACCTTGCCGCGTCCAGTGCCGTTTCCGAGATATCCACCGCCACGACGTGTTCGGCCCCGCCTTTGAGGCAGTTCAGCGCAAAGGCTCCCGTGTGGGTGAAGCAGTCGAGCACCCTCTTCCCCTTAGCGATCCTGGCAGCTGCGGCTCTGTTGTACTTCTGGTCAAGGAAGAATCCGGTCTTCTGGCCGTTTATATAGTCAACGTCATATTTTATGCCGTTTTCCTCGATGATGACCCTGCCGCGGTCCGTATCGGTTATCCCGAACCGTTCCGGACGCCAGTAGGCTTTATACTGGCTCATCCCTTCCAGTTCCCGGATCTTGACGTCATTCCGCTCGTACACGGCCCTGACCTCCACACCGTAGTCCGGAAGGATCCCGCACAGTATCTCAAACAGCAGATCCTTTATCCTCTCGACTCCGAGGCACAGGACCTGCGCGACCAGGACGCCTTCGAACAGGTCTACTGTGAGTCCCGGGAATCCGTCCGCTTCACCGAATATGAGTCTCGCGTTCCTGAAATCGTCCCCCATGACCGTTCTGCGGTAATCGAGGGCATACTTCACCCTGCGCCTGTAGAATTCATCATCGAATCTGTCGTTGGGATTGGTCGAAATGATCCTCACCCTGATCTTCGAGCTGCTGTTGTAGTACCCCGTCCCGAGAAACCGTCCCTTGTTTGAGAAGACATTGACCAGTTCCCCGTCCGCAGGAACGCCTTCCAGTCCCGTCACTTCACCCTCAAAGACCCAGGGGTGCCCGGACTTTGCATGGTCCGTTCCTTTCCCGGTCACGGTTACTTTCGGAAAATCAAGCATATCAGGTCACCCGAGTCTGGCGACGGCGGCCAGAAGACTCTGCTTTTTCTCCCTGTATTTATCAAGTTTTTCGCGTTCCGCGTTAACCACTTTTTCAGGGGCGCGGCTCACAAATGCCTCATTCGAAAGCTTCCCTTCGGCCCGGCTGATCTCCGCTTCGACCGCCTCGATCTCCGCGCTGAGACGCTTCTTTTCGGCTTCAAGATCTATGATGTCTCCGAGCGGGATGTGGATCGTAGCCGAATCGGTCACTATCTTAACGGCCTTTTCGTCATCATATCCGTCGACCAGACGGAGCGATGACGCAGACGCCAGCTTCTCAAAGAACGCCGAACTGCCTTCGAACGCTTCGGGATATCTGGTCTCAATGAATACGTTTGCCTTTCTCGAAGGCGCCACGTTCATTTCGGCCCTTCTGGCCCTGATGGCGCGGATCGCGTCGATGACCTTCTCGAACGACGCGCTCTCCTCCTCAAAAACGAGGCCTTCGTCATACTCGGGGTAGCTCTTGACCATTATGCTGCCTTCCTCGCCCGGAAGTCCCGAATATATCTCCTCAGTGATGAACGGCATGAACGGATGGAGCATCTTAAGAGTCTCCCTCAGTACGAACGCGAGAACGTTCTGCGCCACCGCGCTTCTTTCGCCGCCAGCAGATACGGAAGGCTTTGAGAGCTCTATGTACCAGTCGCAGTAGATGTCCCAGATGAAGTCGCAGATCGAGGACAGCGCGACGCCTATCTCATATTTGTCGATGTTGGAAGTAACGTTTCTTACAGTCTCCTCGAGCCTTGTCAGGACCCATTTGTCCTCTCCGGACAGATCGGCGGCTTCCGGCCTGCTTATGCTCTCGATGGTCAGATTCATCATCACGAACCTTGCGGCGTTCCAGAGCTTGTTTGCGAAATTGCGGGCATTCTCGATCTTCTCGTCAGAGAACCTCATGTCGTTTCCGGGGCTGTTCCCTGTCGCCAGAGCGAACCTGAGCGCATCGGCGCCGTACTGCTCCACCACTTCCAGAGGATCTATTCCGTTGCCCAGCGACTTGGACATCTTTCTTCCCTGGGCGTCTCTCACGAGTCCGTGGATGAATACTGTGTCGAACGGGATCTTTCCAGTGTATTCAAGGGCGGAGAATATCATTCTGGACACCCAGAAGGTGATTATGTCATATCCGGTCACGAGAGTGCTCGTTGGATAGAAATCCTTCAAATCATCCGTATCGTCCGGCCATCCCATAGTCGAGAAGGGCCAAAGAGCCGACGAGAACCAGGTATCCAGCGTGTCAGGATCCTGTGTCATATGGCCGCCGCACTTCGGGCAGACAGGATCGCTTTCAAGCGTCACCAGCGTCTCTCCGCAGTCGTCGCAGTAAAAAGCGGGTATGCGGTGCCCCCACCAGAGCTGTCTTGAGATGCACCAGTCCCGGATGCTCTCCATCCATCTGAGATAATTCTTTTCGAACCTCTCGGGAACGAATCTGATCCTGCCGTCCTTTACAGCGTCGATCGCCGGTCCCGCCAGAGGCCCCATCTTAACGAACCACTGTTTCGAGATCATCGGCTCGATAACATGATGGCATCTGTAACAGGTCCCCACGGAGTGGAGCAGCGGCTCGACTCCCTTCAGCAGTCCCAGTGCCTCAAGGTCTTCAAGGATTGCTTTCCTTGCCTCAGCCGTCGTCATGCCTGCGTATTTGCCGCAGTCAAGCACGTCGGGCTCGCCTACCGCCGCCTTGCCGGCTTTCTTGAGCTCGTCTATCTGCGCCTTGTCCTCGGAGCCCGTCATCCTGCCGTCATATGTAAATACCCTTACCATTGGCAGGGAATGCCTCTGTCCGACTTCATAGTCGTTGGGGTCGTGGGCCGGCGTTATCTTGACGACGCCGGTGCCCTTCGTCATATCGGCATGCTCGTCGCATATAATGGGGATCTCCTTGTTGACGAGAGGAAGAATGACGTGACAACCGTGCAGATGCGCATATCTCGGGTCGTCCGGGTTGATAGCGACTGCGGTATCTCCCAGCATGGTCTCCGGACGCGTGGTCGCAAGTTCCAGCTTTTCTCCTGTTTCCTTCACGGGATACAGGATATGGTAGAAGTTTCCGTTCTGATCTTCATATTCCACTTCCGCGTCCGAGATCGACGTCATGCATGTGGTACACCAGTTCACGAGGCGGTTGCCCCTGTATATCAGTCCCTTGTCGTAGAGGCGCATGAACACCTCTCTGACGGCGCGGCTGCAGCCTTCGTCCAGAGTGAATCTTTCCCGGCTCCAGTCACAGGATGTCCCCAGCTTCTTCAGCTGCTCTATGATCCTTCCGCCGTATTTCGCTTTCCAGTCCCAGGCTCTCTCAAGGAATTTCTCGCGGCCTATGTCCTCCTTGGTCAGCCCTTCCTTGCGCATCGCCTCGACTATCTTGGCCTCGGTCGCGATGGACGCGTGGTCCGTTCCGGGAAGCCAGAGTGTCCTGAACCCCTTCATCCTCTTGTATCTTACGAGTATATCCTGCAGGGTGTTGTCTATGGCGTGCCCGATGTGGAGCTGTCCGGTGATATTCGGCGGAGGAATCACGATGGAGAAGTGCGGCTTCGACTTGTCGTCGCACGGTGCGAACAGATCGTTCTTCATCCATTCCTCATAGATCCGTCCTTCAAATTCCGACGGGGCGTAGGTCTTCGGTAATTCTTTTCTCATGTTGCTTTACCTCTTGGAAAAAATAAAAAAGTCCTGCTGTTTCCAACAGGACGCTGATAGCGCGGTACCACCTGAATTCACCCGGGATCCCGGATGCTCTCATTATTCCGTAACGTGGAATCACGCCGGCGACTACTGGTATTTCACCGCCGGGGCTCAGGGACGACTTCATGAGGCCGTATCACGGGGATCTCATCCTTTCCCCCGCTCTCTGTGGATCATCGCCTGCATTACTGCTTCCCTTCTCCGCCTTGCCCTGGTATTCTATCACAAATACTCGCCGGTGTCAAATTTCGCCGGAAACCGGACGGAAAAAGCAGCGCCGCAGGCATGCCTGCGGCGCGCAATATTCTGTTTTTCTCCGATTATCGGATCATTCCGAGTATGGAAGTCTCTTTATGAGGTAGCATACTGCCGCGATATCATATCTCGTGACCTCGCGGTTGACTTCGTATGCCTCATGGGAAACGAGACCGATGTTTATGCCGTTCTGCTCGGTCGAAAGCTTTTCGTCGAAGTTGAGGAAGTTTATCTTGTACTTCTTCTCTACGACCTTCAGGTACGTCTCTGTGATCCTGCAGGCGGTCTGGATGTTGCACGCTTTCGTGGTCTTCTCGTCCTTTCCGATAAGACCGTTCTGGATTGCCCACAGTTCCCGTGCCTCTTCGGTGTTGAGCACGCCTTCAACGTCCTGCATTTTTGCAAGTGCGCAGGCGAATGCCTTTATGCTGACAACATTGGTGCCGGAGAAGTATGAGACCTTGTTCGTGACCGCGGTAGGCTCGAGTATGCCTGATTCCGTCACGTATTCGACGGCATCTTCATATCCGGGAGCGATATATGAGAATGGGCTCTTCCACTTGTATTCGACCTCGAGGACATGCGCCGATGTTATGTTTTTGAAAGTATATGAACTTACTGCGCCGATCGATTTGCCGTCAAGCTTGACGTCGCTCACTACGTAGTGGCTGTTCTCGCCTTCAAACGTGTAAACAACCGTATCCTTCTTGTCTGCTTTTACGATGCTCGGGTCTACTGCGATATTGTTTTTCTTGGCGGTAACGGTGCCCTTTCCGTTGGTCGTGACTGCGATCGCATGCTCTCCGGTCGTCGTCGCTACGGGTGTGGTCGTGGATGTACCGCTGCTTCCGGGAGTGTACGTCTCTCCGACCTTGATGAAAGTAGCTGTGATGTTCATCTCGCTCTTGAGCGTGAACTCGATCGTCGCCTTGGCTCCGTAGCTCACGCCGTTGACAGTCACGTCTGCGAGCTGATATCCATTCTTTGCAGTAAAGGTTATGCTCTTCTTTTCGCCAAATTTTCCGAACGGACGGTTGTCAGCGATCCTGTAGTACCCGCTGCCGACCGTATCGACATTCACGAGATATATCTTGTCGGCAATAGTGCTCACTTCGACGACGGACGCCGGCAGGAGCACGGGATGTCCGTCCTCGCATTCAAATCTTGCATATACTGTGTCGCCTACCTGCACGTAATACTTGAACGTGAGGGCTTTCGAGCACACAGAGCACTTGTACGCCATCGTTATGTCGTTGATATAGTAGTACGGGCAGTCAGGGCTTGTGGGGATCACGTAAGGTCTTTCTTCCTCGGCGATGGCCATCCACGTATCCTTGTCGAATATCTCCACCGGAATGATCATAGGATGTCCGCTGGGGCACTCAAGGTATGCGTAATAATTGTCGCCTATTTTGGTATATGACTTGAAGGAAAGCGCCTTCCTGCATTCCGGGCAGATGCTCGTGTAGCTGTATATAGGCTCCACCAAGTTGCCTGAAGGATATACGGGCGTGACGAATCCGTATCCAGGAACATAGTATTCAACCGTGAAAACGGAATCTTTCGTGAACGCCTTCTTGCAGTTTCCGCAGACGAAATTGTCCACCAGCTTGTTCACTGTATACGTCGTGGAAGCATAGATTATATTGTCCGAATTACAGTTGGGGCACACTACTCCCTCTTCCGGATCCACATGGGTATGAGCGGGAATCTGGGAGACCATCAGCGGGTATGTGCCTGAATAGTCACAGTTCGAGCAGAAGTACAGTACTCTGTTGTTTTTTACAAAGTTGTACACCTGATGCTGGCACTCCGGGCAAAGACTGAGCCATGCCGTCTGATTGGGCACGAAGACGCTCTCGTTGACAGCGCCCGGGCCCTTGGTATAGTAAAGCCATTTGTAGTAGCTGAGGGTGTACTCCGTCGAGACCTCCTGTGAATCCGGCAGGAAAGGATATGAGGCTGCCGAAACGGTGATCACAGCGGATACAAGCATCAGCACCGCGATAAACAACGCAAGAACTTTTTTCATTGCAAAAAACTCCTCTCTGTATTGGGGATGTCCTCCCCTATTTTTCCAGCACTATTCATTATACCAAAACGGTAAATGGAATTCAACCTATTTTGTGAGCAGCTCAGCGACCGCGTCGGCGTCTTCCGACGCCAGTTTCCTCATGTGCGCCGCTCTCTCCGCCAGGTCTGCTGAAATGGCCGCCCGGCTGCCGATGACTTCCCGTGCATATCCCGTCAGCTTCCCGGCTGTCCCCGGGTCATCCGCCGCAGGGATCAGATAATCCTGACCGAGCTCCTTCATCATTGCATCGATCTTGGGGTCGTAGGAAATTCCGATCACCGGCACCTCTGCCGACGAAGCGAATATGATCGAGTGGAGACGCATGCCCACGGTCAGTTCCGAATCATGGAGGATCGAGATCAGGTCTCCCGCAAGCTCCGGCATGTATATGACCGCCTTCCCGCCTGCCGCCTCGATCTCTGCCTTAAGCTTTTCTGAAATCACGACATCCTGTGCCTTCTGCATGGGTATAATAAGCGTGACGTACCCGTATTCCCTGTAGATGCTCACGCACGCCTCGGCCACTGCTACGGCCAGCCTGCTGTCCGGCTCGGTCAGCTTTGCCTTGTTTCGTCCCTTGTTGCTGACAGCCACCGGCCTCAGGGAGACTGCGATGTACTTGCCTGACAGTTCCAGATTGTTCTTTATCCGATCTACGGCTTCTTCTCCGCCGGGAGTGATCAGGAATGCAGGGTCGGCAGATATCCTGATATCCTTTTTTCCGTCCACGCCGAGAGCCCTGAGTTCCTCATATGAACCCCTGTCGCGCACTGACACATATTCCGCTTCCTCGACCGCTTTTCTGGCACGTCTTTTGTTCGGTTCGTAGTTGATGGGGCCTATGCCGTTCGCATAAACGCATGCTTTCGTCCCCATCTTTTCGGCCATTCTCATGATTCCGGCGTAATAAATGAGATTGCGCTTGCTGGTCGTATCCTGCAGCAGGCTTCCGCCTCCGGAGATCAGTACCTTGCTCTGCCTGATGCTCTTTGACGCCGAGAAAAAGTTGAATCTGTCTATGCATCCTACTCCGGATGCCTTTGACGCCTTTCCGGGGCTCTTTGCAAGCGCGGATATCCTAACGCCCGGCACTCTTTCGGCAACGGATCTCGATATTATGTCAAGAAGGCTTTCATCGCCGAGGTTCCCGTATCCGTAATATCCGCTTATGACAACGTCGCTTTCCCCTTTGCGTCTTGAGAACTGAACCGGCGCCGCAAGTGCGGCGGCGTACATTTCCAGATAGTCGTCCGTCATCTTCGCGGCAGTGTAGTTTGAAAGCACGAATTCCCGGTTCCTTCTTCCCATTTCCTCAGCTTCCGGCCTGTCCATATTGAGAAGTGCCGATATATCGTTCAGAAGGGATCTGCCGTCCGCCCTGGGATAGCCTCTGCAGCAGAAATTCGTCGCCTGGGCTGCCGGGATCTTTTCGTCCGTAAAGATCCCGATGGATCCCTGGTTCCCGGCAACTATCACCGGTTTAGCCGAAGCCATGGCTTCAAGCACCGACCGGGATACTCCGATGAACACATCGGCCGCGGCGCAGTACTCGTATGTGTTCGAAACGGCGCCCGTGACCGTTATGAAGTCTTCTTCCGTTTTTCCGTTTATCTCGGACGCCTTTTCCCGGATCTTCTCAAGCTCCCCTCCGCCTCCGACAATGATAATCTCGGTACCGGGATGCCTGACGTATATCTCTTCTGCTATGTCCAGCAGCCTTAAAGCGGGATCCGCCCTGTCGGCATCCAGCCGGCTCATGTATACGATCCTTCTCTTTTCGCGGTCCAGCCCGTGCTTCTCAAGCACGGCGCTGAAGTCCGTTTCGGGCGAAAATTTGTCCGTGTCTATCCCGTTGACGGTCAGATGGATCCTCGACCTCGCGCAGCCGTATTCACGGACCAAGTAATCCGAGATGTCCTCGGACACCGCCATCGTCCTTTCTCCCCAGCGGGACAGCAGTCTCCAGATCGGGTTCACCGTAAAGTCGAGATGCGCGGTGGTCACGAATCTTGGCTTCACGCCTCTTTCGTCCGTCAGTTTGTCGGCAAGCGCCGAACAAAGGAAGGCCGGGATCCGCGCGTGAGCGTGGATAAGGTCGAACTTTTCCCGGCTTATGATCTCCTTCAGTCCTTTGTATGACTTTATAACGGCGCCGGGCTTTCTGCGGTCGAGAGGAAGATTTATGAGCCTCACTCCATGCTCCGCCAGC
>CACZSC010000077.1 GCA_902783755.1 uncultured Ruminococcus sp.
GTGGCTGTGAACGGGAAGGCCGAGACGTCCGCTTCGTACACCGTGAAGGACGGAGACTCGGTCGAGCTCATAAAGCCGGACAGCCTCATATACGTCGGCCGGGGAGGGCTGAAGCTGGAAGCTGCCCTTGAGGCCTTCGGGGTGCAGCCCGGGGGCCTGGTATGCGCCGACATAGGCGCATCAACCGGGGGTTTCACCGACTGCCTGCTCCGCAGGGGGGCCGCGAAGGTCTACGCCGTCGATTCCGGCCACGGGCAGCTGGATGAAAAGCTGCTGCGGGACGGAAGGGTCGTGAACCTTGAGGGCGTCAACGCGAAGCTGCCCCTTTCGGGAGTGATACCGGAGAAATGCGGCCTCTGCGTGTGCGACGTGAGTTTCATCTCACAGACATACATCCTCGGGAACGCTTCGGAGATCCTCGAGGACGGCGGATGCTACATAGGCCTCATAAAGCCCCAGTTCGAATGCGGGAGGGAGGCCCTGGGCAAGGGAGGCATCGTGCGCTCCCCTGCCGCGAAAAAGGAAGCCGTGCGGAAAGTGCTTGAGTGCGCGGCGGGATGCGGGCTCGTGCCCTCAGGACTGATACAGTCCCCGGTAACCGGAGGGGACGGAAACGAGGAATTTCTGTTCTCAGCGGAAAAGCATTCCGCCGGGATCACCGGTGAAGGATACCATTTTGACGAGAAGACCATAGCGGAGGCCGTTGATGGGAAAAAGGATAACTGACATAGTGATGCTGCCAAACATATCGAAGAACATTTTCGGGCAGCGCATAGAATCGATAACCGGCAGATTCACAGAGCTGGGCTGCAGGGTGGCCGTATCCCCGGAATACGCCAGGGAATACGGTGTGCCGGAAAACTGCACCGAGTATGACGGAAAGGGATGCGACGCGTTCCTGGTGCTTGGCGGGGACGGCTCCATGATAGAGGCCGCCCACTACACCATGGGCACCGGGATACCGGTGGTCGGCATGAACTTCGGGCATCTCGGGTACCTGACGGAGCTGGCCGAAGGCGACGAAGAGGAGCTGAAGAAGCTGGTGCTGGGGGAATACGAGGTGGACGAGCGGATGATGCTCACTGCCGAGATCTGCGACGGCTACGGGAACGTGAGGACCTCGTTCACGGTGCTGAACGACATCGTGCTGACGAACGGCCCGGTGTCGAGGATGATCTCCTTCGACCTTTACGCGGACGGGGTGAAGATCCAGACCCTCCGTGCGGACGGGCTCATCGCGGCAACTCCGACGGGATCCACGGCCTACTCCCTTTCGGCGGGAGGACCGGTCATAGACCCGAAACTGCGGGGCATATGCGTGACGCCCATATGCGCCCATTCCCTGGGGATACGCCCCATAGTGTTCGGTGAGGACTCGCATATAAGGATCCTCAACTTCTACAGGAACAACTCATCCGTCTTCATCAACGCGGACGGGCGGGACATCGCCGGCATAGAAGAGGGAGACGTCATCAACATAAGAAAATCATCCGAAGTATTCAGGCTCATCAGGCTAAGGCCCTACGGATTCCTGAGCGTGCTGGACAGAAAGCTTTCCGGAAGATCATAGAGAAATACAATATGCCCGACGGGAGAAACGTATCATGAAAGAAAAGAGACACAACAAGATCCTCGAGATCATCGAGACCAACAACATCGAGACCCAGGAGGAGCTCATCGCGAAGCTGAAGCTTGCGGGGTTCGACGTGACCCAGGCAACCGTGTCCCGGGACATCAGGGAGCTGAAGCTCCTGAAGCAGATGTCAGACATGGGCACCTACAGGTACGTGGTGTCGAAGAGCCACGGCACCGATCACCAGCATGTGTACAGCAGGGCCATCGCCAATTCCATCAAGAACGTGGACTCCTCCATGAACGACATCGTCATAAGGACGTACTCCGGCATGGCGCAGGCAGTGGCGGCAGGCGTGGACGCCCTTCATGAGTCCGACATCCTGGGCTGCGTGGCCGGGGACGACTGCATCATCATAGTCACGAGAGACGAGGAGTCTGCCGTCGCCATCGCCCACAGGATCAGAAAGCTCATCAACTCGTAAATAAGAGATAACGAAGACGGAGCATCACGATGCTACTTAATCTGTATATCGAGAATATCGCAGTGGCAAAGCGCCTCGATATTCCTTTCGGCGCAGGATTCACCGTGCTGACCGGAAAGACCGGGGCGGGCAAGTCCGTGATCATAGACAGCATGCTCCTTCTGTGCGGCGCCAAGGGAGGCCGGGAACTGATCCGGACCGGTGAGGAGAAGGCTTCGGTCACAGGGCTGTTTTCCTGCGGGCCCGGGACAGCGGAAGCGCTTACGGAAGCTCTGGGGGAGGGATACGGTCCCGACGAGAACGGAGAGATACAGCTCTCAAGGACCCTCGGCCAGGACGGCAGGTCCTCCGCCAGGTTCAACGGTAGGGCAGTTCCGGTATCCGTGCTCAGGCAGGCCGCTCCCATCCTCATGGAGATACAGACCCAGGGGGAGAGGGACGAGTATGCCGACCGGCAGACCTACGGGCCCATTCTCGACACCTACGGGGGACATGAGGAGGCGGTCCGGGAATACGGGGAGAAATACGCCCTGTACGTGAAGGCGAAGGCCGCACGGGACGAGCTGGAGGAGAGCCTTTCTCAGAAGGAGATGATGCTTGACATCCTCCGGTACCAGAAGAAGGAGATCGACCAGGCGAAGCTGTCCGACGAGCAGGAGGAGGAAAAGCTCGACATCCTGCGGAACCGGCTGAAGAGCGCTGAGAAGATATCGAAGTATTCGGCCGTCATAAACAGGGCCCTCGCATACAGCGAGAAGGGGGCCACCGCCTCCTATCTCATGGAGCGGGCCGAAGCCGCCCTCGAGCAGCTGACGGACGTCATCGGGAACGGGGAGCAGCTGCTGGAAAGGCTCAGAAGCTGCCGCTACGAGATAAACGACATAGCTGAGACCGTGCAGGACGCTCTCGGATCGGATGTCCGGGGGGATCCCTCCGCGAAGCTGGAACAGGTGGAGAACAGGCTGGCGGTCATCGACAGGCTGAAAAGGAAGTACGGCGGCTCTGTGCCGGAGATCCTGGCGAAGCGCCGGGAGATCGGAGAGAAGATATCCGCTCTCGAAGAAGGGGACTTCAGACTGGCAAAGCTCAGCAGGGAGCTCGCGGAAGCCGAGGAAGCGGCCTGTGAGTCCGCAGAAAAGATATCGCGTCTGCGGAAGGAAGCCGGGGCCAGGTTCACGGAGGAGCTGGTTGAGTCCCTGAGACGGCTCGACATGCCGAAAGTCAGGTTCCGCGTGGCTGTGGACCAGCCCATGGAAAAGGGACACCATGTCCTGAAGCCCGACGGGTATGACGATGTGGATTTCCTCATTTCCGTCAATACGGGCGAGGATCTGCAGTCGGTGGGAAAGGTGTCCTCCGGCGGCGAACTGTCAAGGATCACCCTTGCCGTCAAGACCGCTCTCGCCGGGAAGAACGACTCCGAGACCATCGTGTTCGACGAGATAGACACAGGAGTTTCCGGAGGGACATCGGAGAGGATCGGCATGATGCTGAGGAACCTTTCGAAGACCGTCCAGATAATAGCGGTGACCCATTCCTCCCAGGTGGCGTCCACGGCGGACAGCCATCTGCTCATAGAGAAGCGCGAGGACATGGGAAGGACCGAGAGTTCGGTAAGATACATATCCGGCGATGACAGGATCGCCGAGATCGCACGCATCATAGGCGGCATAAACGTCACGGAGAAACAGACCGCGGCGGCCGTGGAGATGCTCGGGAAGAACGGAAACAAAAACTAAAGTACATACAGGAGACAAGAGACAATGACACTGTTCGAAGAACTGAAAGCGAGAGGCCTCATCGCCCAGATGACGGATGAGGAGCATATAAAGGAGCTGATCAACAGCGGAAAGGCGACATTCTACATCGGCTTTGACTGCACGGCCGACAGTCTTACGGCCGGACACTTCATGGCCCTGACACTCATGAAGAGACTGCAGATGGCGGGCAACAAGCCCATCGCCCTCATCGGCGGCGGCACCACCATGATCGGGGACCCCACAGGCAGGACCGACATGAGAAAGATGCTCACCATAGAGGATATCAACCACAACGCCGAGTGCTTCAAGAGACAGATGGAGAGATTCATCGACTTCTCCGACGGCAAGGCGCTGATGATAAACAACGCGGACTGGCTACTGAAGCTCAACTACGTGGAGCTCCTGCGGGAAGTGGGCGCCTGCTTCTCAGTCAACAACATGCTGAGGGCGGAATGCTACAAGCAGAGGATGGAAAAAGGGCTGTCCTTCCTTGAATTCAACTACATGATCATGCAGTCCTACGACTTCTACTACCTCTTCAAGAACTACGGCTGCAACTTCCAGTTCGGAGGCGACGACCAGTGGTCCAACATGCTGGGGGGCACCGAGCTCATAAGAAGGAAACTGGGACAGGACGCCCATGCCATGACCATCACCCTGCTCACTGATTCCAACGGAAAGAAGATGGGCAAGACCGCAGGGAACGCCGTATGGCTGGATCCCGCAAAGACCAGTCCCTTCGATTTCTACCAGTACTGGAGGAACGTGGGGGACGATGACGTCATGAAGTGCATCCGGATGCTGACGTTCCTGCCCATGGACCGCATCGAGGCCATGAGCTCATGGGAGGGCAGCAGGCTGAACGAGGCCAAGGAGATACTGGCCTACGAGCTGACCCAGATGGTCCACGGGAAAGAGGAGGCCGACAAGGCGCAGGAAGCGGCGAGAGCCCTGTTCGCGGGCGGCGGTTCCACTGAGAACATGCCCACCACGGAGCTTTCCGAAGCCGATTTCACGGACGGGAAGATCTCCGTCATAGACCTGCTCACCAAGTCCGGGCTCTGCGGCACCAGGAGCGACGCAAGGCGTCTCACCGACCAGGGCGGATGCTTCATCGGGGACGTAAAGGTCCCGGATTACAAATACACGGCCGACAGGGGCGATTTCGGCGCAGAAGGCCTCATTCTCAGAAAAGGAAAGAAAACATATCACAAATTTACGGTAAAATGAGCAAATACAGATATCTTCTCTTCGATCTGGACGACACTCTCCTGGATTTCGGGGCAGCGGAGGAGCACTCCTTTTGCTCCATGGCCCGGGAAGTGGGCATACCGGATCCCGAAAAAGAATATCCCGCCTACAAAAAGATCAATCTGGAGCTCTGGAAGAGCCTTGAGCGGAACGAGATCACCCTTGAGAAGCTCAAGACCGAGAGATTCAGAAGGGTCCTTGTCGCCATGGGCGAAAAGGACGACGGGAAGACCCTGGAAATGGCAGCCCGGATGAGGGACCTGTACGTCAGGGAGCTGAGCCGGCACGGAGAGATACTCGAAGGGGCGGAGGAGATCCTTGAACAGCTGAAGGGGAACTATACGCTCTTCCTCATAACGAACGGCATCCAGTGGATCCAGGAATCCCGGATAGATATCTCGGGGATAGGAAAGTACTTCGACGCTGTGTTCACGTCGGAAGCCGTGGGTGCCAGCAAGCCGGACCCGGGTTTCTTCGAGGCCGTCATTGACCATACCGGTGACAGGGACAGATCACGTTATCTGGTGATAGGGGATTCTCTGACTTCGGACTGCGACGGAGCCATCAGCTCCGGTCTCGACATATGCAGGTACAATCCGGAGGGGGCAGACCCCGAGGGCAGGGAACTGACATATGACATCAGGGAGCTCGGGGAGCTTGTGCCGATCCTTTCGGAGGAGACGGAAAAAACCGTCAGGTTCGCGGAACTTCTCGGTAAAATGTCGGGCAGAGGCAGGATAAGGGCCGAGATACTTGAGAACGAGCCCATGAGCAGACATACCACCTTCAGGATAGGCGGGCCCGCGGGCGTCTTCGTGACACCCGGTGATACCGGGTCGTTCCTGGAGATCCTGAGGATCGCCCGGGGCTCCGGGATCCCGTACATGGTGGTCGGAAACGGAAGCAACCTGCTGTTCGACGACGCCGGATACAGGGGATGCGTCATATGCACCTCGGGCCTCAGGTACGTGAGCCGCGACGGGGACGTCATCGAAGCCGGAGCCGGATACCCGGTGACGGCTCTCGCGAAATACGCGGCCGACAGCGGCCTCGGGGGACTTGAGTTCGCCTACGGCATACCCGGCACCGTGGGGGGAGCCGTGTTCATGAACGCGGGAGCCTACGGCGGCGAGGTGTCGCAGGCCCTTCTGTCCAGCACATGCTTCGATCCGGAAACGGGAGAAGTGCTCACCATCCCCGCGGAGGAACACCTGTTCGGCTACAGGACGTCCGTGTACAGGTCCAACGGCTGCGTGGTGCTCTCGGCAAAGTTCAGGCTCACTCCCGCTGATGGGGAGGAACTGGCGGCGGTACGGGAGAGGATGGCCGACTTCATGAACCGCAGAGTGACGAAACAGCCACTCGACCTGCCGAGCGCGGGATCCGTTTTCAAGAGATGCGAGGGCAGGTTCACAGGACAGATGATAGAGGAAGCCGGGCTGAAGGGTTTTTCCATAGGCGGAGCCCGCGTTTCCGAGAAGCACGCCGGGTTCATAGTGAACACGGGAGGCGCCACATCCGCCGACGTGCTGGCCCTGATAGAGTACATAAAAAAGACAATATATGAAAGATTCGGCTGCAGGCTGGAGTGCGAGGTCATCCACGTAAGATGAGAGAAACGTTTTCGTCCCGGCTGAAGCTGAGCGCGGAGCAGACCGAAGTGAAGAAGAAATGCTGCCGGTTCACCGACAGCGCCTTCACCTCCCCCGGCGCGGTTCTGTCGAAAAAGCAGGACTCCTACGACACCATATCGGCGATCTGGGAAAAGTGCAGGTGCGACGGCTGCAGACAGGTGTTCTTCAGACGCATGTTCATCATATTCGGGTCAGTGACCGATCCCATGAAGTCGTATCACCTTGACTTCGCCTTTTCCACTGCGAAAGAGGCGGAGCTCATGGCGGAGCTCCTTTCAGAGAACGGTTTCGGGTTCAGCATATCTGAGAGGTCCGGCAGACACATCGTGTATGTCAAGAACAGCGGTGCCATCGAGGATTTCCTCGTGTTCATAGGCGCCCAGCCCGCGGCCTTTGAGGTGATGAACAGCAAGATCGTGCATGAGATCAGGAACGACACCAACCGGCAGGTGAACTGCGACACCGCGAATATAGGCAAGCAGCTGGAAGCTGCAAGGACATATATAGACGCCATAAGGTATCTGTTGGACACCGGGAAGCTGGACAGCCTGCCGGAGGACCTGAGGATCACGGCGAAACTCAGAATAGAGAACGAACAGCTGTCCCTGACGGAGCTCGGACGGATGATGAATCCGGAAGTGTCGAAATCCGGAGTCAGGCACAGGCTGAAAAGGATACTGGCGGCTGCGCAGAACGCGGCCGCGAAGGAAGGAAAATAACGGGAAAGGGAGGCGGCTCCATGGGCGATTTCGTACATCTTCATCTTCACAGCGAATACAGTCTGCTGGACGGCGCCTGCCGCATTTCCGAGATACCGGAGGCGGCGAAGGCCCAGGGCCATTCCGCCGTCGCCATAACCGACCACGGCAACATGTACGGCGCGGTCAGGTTCTACAAGGCCTGCCGGGCGGCGGGGATCAAGCCCATAATAGGATCCGAGATGTACGTGGCCGGCACATCCATGGCCGACCGCACAAAATCAGCGGAGAACGGCATATACCACCTCATACTCCTGGCCAAGGACCTTACAGGTTGGAAAAACCTCATATATCTCTCTTCCGCGTCCTTCACCGACGGGTTCTATATCAAGCCCAGGATCGACTACGAGCTTCTGAAGGACCATGCGGAAGGGCTTGTGTGCCTGTCGGCATGCGTGTCCGGGTATATCCCGAGATGCATACTGAACGGCGATTCGGAGAGGGCCAGGGAGTACGCCCTGAAGATGGACAGCCTGTTCGGCAGGGGAAATTTCTACCTCGAGATCCAGGACCACGGGCTGCGGGAGGAGAGCATCGTCAGGAACGGGATCCTTGAGATCTCCCGGGAGACGGGCATCCCCATGGTATGCACCAACGACGTCCACTACCTGAGAAAGGCGGACGCCGATTACCAGGATACCCTGATGTGCATCCAGACCGGGAAACAGAAGGACGAGCTGAACCGGATGCGGTTCGATTCCGACGAATACTACTATAAATCCACGGCCGAGATGGAGCAGCTGTTCTCGGAATACGGGGACGCCGCCGCAAACACGGCGAAGATCGCCGCCATGTGCGACCTGGAACTGGAGTTCGGCAGCACGAAACTGCCGAGGTACAGTCCGGACGACGGATCGACCCCGGAGGAATTCCTCCGTAAACTGGTGAGGAGGGGACTGGGAAGGAAGATCGCCGAGTCCAAGATCACCTTCGACGGGGAACATGACGAGACCGTATACAATGAAAGGATCGACTACGAGTTCTCGGTCATATCCCAGATGGGGTATGTGGAATACTACCTCGTCGTCTGGGATTTCGTAAATTACGCAAGATCGTCGGGCATACCGGTGGGTCCCGGAAGGGGATCCGGAGCCGGATCGCTGATAGCCTACCTAATAGGCATCACGGACGTCGACCCCATAAGGTTCGACCTGCTCTTCGAGCGGTTCCTGAACCCCGAGAGAGTCAGCATGCCCGACTTCGACATAGATTTCTGCTATAACCGCAGGGATGAGGTCATAGAATATGTGAGAGTGAAGTACGGGGCGGACCGCACTTCCCAGATAATCACCTTCGGGACCCTTGCCGCGAAGGCGGCCATAAGAGCTGTCGGCCGGACCATGGGAATGCCCTATTCTGACGTGGACAGGGTTGCGAAGCTGGTGCCGGGGGATCTCGGCATCACGCTGAAGGAGGCCATCGAAAGAGTGCCGGAGCTGAAAGCCCTGCAGAACGACAAACAGACGGGCAGGCTCATAGCCACGTCCCTGGCCATAGAGGGGCTCCCGAGGAACGCCTCCGTGCACGCGGCGGGTGTGGTCATAACGGAGAAGCCACTGTGCGAGTATGTCCCGGTGGCGGTCAACAACGGCATCACGGTCACACAGTTCGACATGGACACCATAGCGGAGCTGGGACTGCTTAAGTTCGACTTCCTGGCCCTGAGATACCTGACCGTCATAAACGAGGCGGAAAGGCTGATAAGGGAGAAGGAGCCGGGGTTCGACGTGACCAGGGCCGATATGAAGGACCGTCTCACCTACGAGACCATATCCAGAGGAGACACCAACGGGGTGTTCCAGCTGGAGTCACGGGGAATGAGGCAGATGCTGACCCAGCTGAAGCCCGAGAGCATAGAAGACGTCATAGCCGCCATAGCCCTCTTCAGGCCGGGGCCCATGGATTCCATCCCGAGATACATAGAGGCGAGGCACGGGATATCGAAGCCCGAATACTCTATACCGGCGCTGCGGACCATACTGGAGTCCACCTACGGCTGCATCGTGTACCAGGAACAGGTGATGCAGATATTCAGGGAGGTCTCGGGATATTCCTTCGGCCACGCCGACGTGGTGAGGAGAGCCATATCAAAAAAGAAAAAGGAAGTCATCGACGGCGAGCGGCGGACGTTCATAGACGGGGCCGTGGCCAAGGGGACTCCGGAGAAGGAGGCCGAGGATCTTTTCGAGAGCATCGTCAGCTTCGCGAACTACGCCTTCAACAAGAGCCATGCCGCGGCATATGCCGTGCTGTCTTTCAGGACCGCATACCTTAAGTCCCATTATCCCCTCGAATACATGTCAGCGTACCTGACGTCCGTGCTTACGGACAACAGCAAGCTGGCTGAATATATAGCCGACCTGAAGTCCAGGGGGATCACGGTGCTTCCGCCGGACATAAACAGGAGCTATCCGGGATTCAGGCCCGACGGGGATGCCGTAAGGTTCGCCCTGGGAGCCATCAAGGGAATAGGAAGCGGACTGTGCGAGAGGATCGTGGAGGACAGGGAAAGGAACGGGGAGTTCTCCGGCATAGAGGACTTCGCCGCCCGCATCTCCGGCACAGGAATGTCCGTGATGCAGTTCGAGGAGATGGTGAAGGCCGGGGTCTTCGACAGTCTGGGCGTATACAGGAGCCGCCTCATGGCCGCGTCTAAGCAGCTGATGGACAAGAAGGTGTTCGGCAAACGGGACGACAGCCAGATCAGCCTTTTCGATTCTGTGGCGGCGGAGGACATGCCGCAGAAGTCTTCGGTGGAGTTCCCGGACATCCCGGAATTCGACCTGAACAGGAAGCTGCAGCTTGAGAAGGAAGCGGCAGGAGTAAGTCTTTCTGGACATATTCTTGACGAATACGCGAACTTTTTCCGTTCTCCCGACGTCTTACCACTGGCGACTCTTTCACTGTCCGCGCCGGATGAAGAGGAAGATGCCGACGACAGGCTGATGAAGCTGGCGGACACCCGGGTCAGAGCCGGGGGCATCGTGGCCATGAGAAACGACAAGACCACGAAAAAGGGAGACATGATGTCGTTCATCGCCCTGGAGGACATGTCGGGCACCGCGGAGGTGATCTGCTTCCCGAGGATACTGGAAAAATACGGAGCTCTGCTGACGGAGGGAAGAGCCGTGGAGATCCGCGGCAGGATCTCCGTGAAGGAGGACGAGGCGGGAAAGATCATCGCCGAGTCCGTTACCGAACTCGGAAAAGACGGGGAGACCGTTCCGGATCCGCCCCGGCAGGACCCCGGCGAACATATGACGGAAAGACCGCGCGAAGATGGAGCAAAGCTCCGGAAGGCATATCTGAGAGTGCCCGGAAAGGACTCGCCCGGATACAGGAGGGCGTCGGCATTCCTTGACATCTTCACGGGAAAAGACCTTGCCGTCTTCTTCTACTACGCAGATACCGGTGAATACGTTCCATACGGCAACGGGATGAAAGACACGGAATTCGCAAGATGCGAGCTCAGGGAGATCCTGGGTCCGGACAACGTGGTAATAAAATGACCTGAAAATGACTGGAACGAAAAAATCGCAATGTTAACACGGAATTCAAAATTGAGTTGTATAATCATAAGAGTTTTGACGGGAAAGGAGGGGCTGACGTGGATACCGGAAAAGAAAAGGTAGACTGGAGCCAGGAGACCGCCACGGTCCTCGGCAGGATAAAGAAGGTCCTGCTGAAGATAGTGACCATATTTCTCAATATAGTCCTGACGGTGGTCCTCATAACGCTGCTGACGGCGATAATCGTCGGCTGCACCTTCGCGGTCTATGTCAACAAGCACCTGGATCTGCATTTCGATCCTTCCACCATCGTGTCGGTCAACACCGACTCCACCACAAGGATATACTATATGTCCTACAGGACCGAAGATGACAGGATCAACAGGAACGGCATACCCATCGAGATCGAGGAGCAGAGGCTCTATTCGACGGACAACTCGCTGGCGGTGTCATACAAGCAGCTCCCGAAGAACCTCATCAACGCTTTCGTGGCCATAGAGGACAAGCGCTTCTTCCAGCACCAGGGCGTGGACTGGGTGACGACCTTACAGTCGTTCCTGAAATTTGCCCTGGGCAGCGGGCAGGGCGGAGGCTCCACCATAACCCAGCAGCTCATAAAGAACGTGACCGGAGAAGACTCGCCCACCATCCAGAGGAAGGTGGAGGAGATCTTCAGGGCCATGAACCTTGAAAAGTCGAAGAGCAAGGAGGAGATCCTGGAGGCCTACCTCAACATCGTATATCTCGGCAACGGATGCCGTGGGGTGCAGGCAGCCTCGAACTACTATTTCGACAAGGACGTCTCCGAGCTGACTCTCGTCGAGTGCGCAGCGCTGGCCTCCATCGTGAAGAACCCGTCCCAGTACGAGCCGAAATACCATGAGGACGACTTCACGGTAGTGGTGGACGGCGAGGAGATAGTAAGGCACGGCAACGCATGGAGAAGATGGGTCGTTCTCGACCAGATGAGGGAGAACGGCATGATCACCAAGGCGGAATGCGAAGCCGCCCAGAACGAGACTCTCAATATAGTATATGAAGATACGGAGGAGGGCGTCCTTTCCGAGGGGATGACCCTGTACAGCTGGTATACCGAAGCCATGCTGACCCAGCTCCGCGACGATATAATGGAAGTCTACAACGTGGACAGGACCACCGCGTGGAACATGCTGTTCTTCAGCGGATACAAGATCTACACCCCCATGGATCCCGAAGTACAGGACGTCCTCGAAATGGTATACGAGAACGACGCCGCGTACTTCCCGTCGGTAACGTCGGGCCTCCAGCCCCAGTCTGCCATGGTCATTTGCGACCCGTACACGGGAGACGTGCTGGGCCTCGTGGGAGGCAGGGGAGAGAAGACTGTCAACAGAGGAATCGACAGGGCCACGGTCTCCGTCAGGCCTCCGGGATCATCCATCAAGCCGCTCTCGGTCTACGGTCCCGCACTGGACCTTGGCATCATAACGTACGGCTCCGTGGTGGACGACACTCCCGTCATGTTCAACCAGAAGAGCTACGGGGATTACATCCAGTACACCCCGTACCCCTACAACTACCCTAACATCTACATGGGTCTGACTACCATCAACTCGGCGGTCACCAGATCCGTGAACACCATAGCGATGAAAGTCCTTCAGATGCTTGGAGTGGATTATTCCTTCAACTTCATGAAGAACGAGCTCGGCTTTGAAAGCCTCATAGATTCAGCCACCACGTCAAGCGGCGCTGTCATCACTGACAGAGGCCTTGCCGCTCTGGCCCTGGGTCAGCCAAACTACGGCGTAACGGTGCTTGAGATGACGGCCGCATACTGCATCTTCCAGAACAAGGGAGTATACAATTCCCCGAACCTGTATCTTTATGTGGAAGATGCCAGCGGGAACCTGGTCCTGGGGACCAGGGGCAACGAAAGCATCCTGCCCGCAAGCCACAAGACCAACAGCATCGTCATAAGTGAGGAGACGGCCTCCATCATGACGAAGCTTCTCGAGAACGTTGTCGACACCGGTACTGCAGCCGGGATGAACCTGGCTACATACATGGACGTGGCCGGCAAGACCGGTACCACAAGCGCCGACTTTGACAGATACTTCATGGGATACACCCCTTACTACGTGGGCGGATGCTGGACGGGATACGATATCCCCCAGTCGCTTGGCGCATTCGGGCAGAGCCCGTCTCTCGTGGTATGGGACAAGGTCATGACCATCCTTCACCAGAAGTATGTGGACGCGGCAATGAACGGCGGCGAGCCGCTACAGAAATTCGAGCTGGCTCCCGGTGTGATCGAGGCGGAGTACTGCAAGGATTCAGGAAAGCTGTGCACAGAGGCCTGTGATCTGGATCCGAGGGGCTGGAGAAGGGAAAAAGGATATTTCACAAGAGATACCGTTCCCACAGACTCGTGCCAGACTCATGTGATCTGCCTGAGAGACACTTCCACGAACCTCATGGCGTCCGACAACTGCAATCCGAAGGACTGCGTCAAGGTTGCTCTGATACGCGTTGAGGACAGGAGCTTCCCGACAGAGGTATATGTTCAGGACGCGCAGTTCGTCTACAGGGAGATGTCTAAGAGTGTCCAGCCGAGCGGCTGGTGGGGCGTGCCGTATTTCGTCCATCTTATAAAGGATGGCGAATATGTGGGCAGTTCCTACGTGGATACTCCGTACAACGCATACTGCTACAAGCACTGCGACTACAGGCCCTGGGGCGGCAACCCGCCTGCCGAGGACAGCGGATACACTCCTCCCGGAACAGGCACGAAGGACACCGACAAGCCTGACGTGGATACGAAGGATCCGCTCGACACCGATGACACAGTCGACACCGTCGATACGTCCGACACCGCGGATACTGAAGATACCGTCGATACCCGCGACACGGAGGATGTATCCGTGGATACCGATGATACGGCGGATACTGACGACACAGGCGGCAACGAAGACACGGACACCCCGGACACGGATGATACCGGACCGGTGGAACCCGTTGAAAGCGATACGGACGAGCCCGTTGATACGGACGGGCCCGATACGTCGGATACAGAACCTGAGGAATCTGATTCTGAGGATACGGATACCGAGGAATCCGAAACAGAGGAAGACTGGTTCGTATAGCAAACAGATAACAGCCGGGGATCTCCCGGCTTTATTTGAAATACCGGAGATATTATGCTGGACAGACTGGAGAAGGAAAGGACCCTGACAGACGGGGAATTTCTGGAGATACTGACCACAACTGAATACGACGGGGAACTCGGCGAGCGGGCTGATGCCGTAAGAAGGAAGGTATACGGTGACCGGGTGTTCATACGGGGACTCGTCGAGATCACGAACTACTGCAGGAACAACTGCTATTACTGCGGCATACGGCGGGGCAACAGACTGTGCACCCGCTACAGGCTGACGGAAGAGCAGATCTTTTCCTGTTGCGATGAAGGATACGGGCTGGGATTCAGGACTTTCGTCCTGCAGGGCGGCGAGGACCCGCGGTTCACCGATGACAGGATCTGCGCCATAGTATCGGGGATCAAGGACAGACATCCCGACTGCGCGGTCACCCTGTCTCTGGGAGAGAAGAGCCGGGAAAGCTACGGGATGTACCGACAAGCAGGAGCGGACAGATATCTTCTGAGGCATGAGACGGCTGATGAGGAGCATTACAGAAAACTGCACCCCGCTCAACTCAGTCTGGAAAACCGGAAGAGATGCCTTTTCGATCTGAAGGAACTGGGATATCAGGTGGGATCAGGGTTCATGGTCGGCTCTCCGTACCAGACGTCTGAGTGCCTCGTGGAGGATCTGAGATTCCTCCAGAAACTGGATCCGGATATGATAGGGATAGGCCCGTTCATACACCACAGCCAGACTCCGTTCGCGGACAGGCCTGACGGAAGCTTTGAGCTGACGCTGAAACTGATATCGGTCCTGAGGCTGATGTTCCCCCATGCGCTGATCCCGGCCACCACCGCACTCGGGACGATAAACCCGAGGGGCCGCGAGATGGGACTTCAGCGTGGAGCGAACGTAGTGATGCCGAACTTGTCCCCCACTGGGGTGAGAGAATTATATCAGCTGTACGACAACAAGATATGTACAGGAGAGGAATCTGCCCAGTGCCTGGAGTGCCTCAGGAACAGGGTCGCTGCTGCGGGATACAGGATAGTTCAGGATATTGGAAATGTTAAAAGGTGATTATATGCCCGGAAAAGTGATTGCCGCCATGAGCGGCGGAGTGGACTCCAGCGTCGCGGCATATCTTCTTGTAAAGGAAGGATATGATGTGAAAGGCGTGACAATGAAGCTCTTCCACAACGAAGACATATGTGTCCCAGAGGGACACACATGCTGTTCTCTTGACGATGTGGAGGATGCCCGGTGCGTCGCGAGACAGCTGGGGATACCGCATTACGTCTTCAACTTTTCAGATGAATTCAGGGAGAAAGTGATAGACAGGTTCGTCTCGGACTATGAGAACGGCAGGACCCCGAACCCCTGCATCGACTGCAACAGGTTCCTTAAATTCGAAAAGCTCTACAGACGGGCGCAGGAGCTGGACTGCGGCTTCGTGGCTACGGGCCACTATGCCGACATCGAGCGTCCCTCCTCCGGTGACGGAAGATACCTGCTCAAAAAGAGCGCCGACGTCAGGAAGGACCAGACATATGTGCTGTACTCGCTGAGCCAGGAGCAGCTTGCTCACACCATCTTCCCGCTGGGCAGAATGACAAAGGAAGAGACAAGACGCATCGCGGAAGAGATGGGATTCGTGAATTCAAAAAAGCACGACAGCCAGGATATCTGCTTCGTGCCTGACGGAAAGTATGTGAACTTCATAAGGAATTATACGGGCAGGGAGTATCCGCGCGGTAATTACATCGATCCGGAAGGCAACGTGCTTGGACAGCACCAGGGGATAATAAAGTACACGATAGGGCAGAGGAAGCATCTGGGCCTCATACTGGAGGAGCCTCTGTATGTCTCGGAGATCGATCCGGAAGCAAATACTGTGACCCTGGCCAGAGAGGAGGAACTGTTTTCGGACAGGCTCCTCGCAAATGACATCAATCTGATCCCCTGTGAGAGGATCGACAGGCCCATGCGGGTCACTGCAAAGGTAAGATACCGCCATGGGGAACAGCCTGCCACGGTGGTGCAGACCGGTGAAGACGAGATCGAGGTCAGGTTTGACGAGCCCCAGAGAGCGATCACCAGGGGACAGTCAGTCGTGATGTACAACGGGGATATCGTAATCGGCGGAGGAATCATTTCCAGAACAAAGTTCTGATCTGTACGGAAAGGGGAGCAGACATATGACGGCGCTGGTACTGAAACTCATAGCGGCCTTCTCCATGCTGGCTGACCATGCCTGCGTGATGCTGTTCCCGAGTCTGTCATTCCTGAGGATCATCGGGAGGCTTGCTTTTCCCATATATGCTTTTTTCATTGCCGAAGGATTCATGCACACCCGGAACAGGACGAAGTACTTTCTGAGGATATTCATCTTCGGAGTGCTGTGCCAGATCGTTTTCTTCATAGTTGAGAGAAAAATGTATCTGGGCGTGCTCATAACCTTCTCCATTTCAATAGTTCTGATGTGGCTCCTGGAAAGAGCCATGGGCAGCATAAGCGGCGCCGCCGCGTCCGGCTCTAAGGCACATGCTGTGAGGGACATCCTCATATTCCTGTCGGCTGCCGGTCTCGCATTCGTTCTTTGCCTGTTCGTGGAAGTGGATTACGGCTTCATAGGCATCATGGTCCCGGTATGCACCAGTATCTCGAAGGACCGGAAGATTAGGCTTCTCGGATTCGGGCTGTGCCTTTTGGCGCTGTGTATCTATGAATCCGTGGCCAACTCCTACCATATCCAGTTCTGTTCCCTCATATCGCTGCCTCTCCTGGCACTTTACA
>CACZSC010000078.1 GCA_902783755.1 uncultured Ruminococcus sp.
AAGACATTTTTTCACATATGCATGATACCATATTTTGCGCCGTTTGTACATACCTTTTTGTATATATAGTATATCTCTAGATATCGGTTTTCAGGCCCCGGCTTAAAAAAACGCCACCGTTCATCACGGTGGCGTGTATTCCGCGTTATCCAAGCACCACACATGTCCTGGGCGGGATCCTTAACCTGTATCTTTCTCCGGTCCGGGCAAGTCCGGCTTCTCTGTCTTCCGAAAGGACGAGAACGATCCTTCTTTCCTTAGTGTCTCTTCCGCGAAGATCCAGTTCCGCTTCCACCTCATCGTCACGGAAATTCTGTATCACTTCCATGTCGTTTCCGTAAAGGTTCAGCCCCACCTTCGCAGGCGCCCGGAAAACAATCCCGAGGGGCTCAGTGAGCAGATCACGGAGCTTCTGTATCTCATCCGCGGGAAGCTCTGTCAGGTTCCAGTTGTCTTTCGGATCGAAACCGGCCTTCCCCGAATGATTCTTCGTGATATCTATAAGGCAGTCTCCGGTGATCCCGGTCATGCCCGCAAATCCCTTGGTCACGGCCACGGGCCTGCCTTTCTCCTGCATCCCCGCAACATATTCATTTATTCCCGGGTATTCCGCAGCCTGTGTACCCAGTATCACTGCAGGCGCTGCCGGGTCGAGCTCGACAGCGGGATCTACCGGGATCCCGATCATACCGTAAAAGCTTGCAAGACATCTCTCAGTCCCCGCGTCATGGTGCGGCTGCTTGGGAACGGACACACCGACTGTCTTCCTGGGACCCACCAGTTCCGCCAGTTTCATGAGGGCCCGGCGCTCGGCACGCAGGGCCTCCGTATCCGCGATGCCCGGAATGAAATCATAGCCGGGCCTGTCAGGCTCTCCCTCCTGTACGTTCAGGTACTGATAGCTGTACAGCATGCTTTCCTTCGCATGCGCGAGCACCGTCTGCCTTGCCTGCTCGAGGTAAGTCTCCGGCCTCGCCGACAGCGGGTCGAACCAGCCGCCCCCGCATTTGCCTTTCCCGATCCTGTTCTGCCATTCCATCACGAAAAAAGCATGGGTCTGGGGCGTTCTCCCCCAGGCGGCAGCGTCAGGTTCACGGGTCTCTGTGCCGGCCCAGGTCATGTCGAACACTTCGGTCTGCCGGATGACGTCGTATCCGTTCTTGTGATAGTCATCGTACCACATCGGATACTTTATTATGACCCTGCATCCGGGATTCGTCCGGCGGACTGTCTCAAGCACGTCTTTTTTTGCCACCTCGTGCATGATGTGGCTGTGGTAATCGTCGAAGTTCATCTCCCCCCTGGCCTTTTCGCACAGCTCGCATGTGCAGTCCGTAAAGAAGAAATCGTCAATCATGATGACGTCGAACACCGATGCCGTCCGGGCGAATATCTCCGTGACTCTTTCCCGGGTCGCGGGGTCGGAGTAGCAGCAGGCGTCAGGCCAGTTGTTCGAATTGCGTGGAAGCTTGGTGGTGGTGATGCATCCGTTTACGGCGAACCCGTTCCCGAGGAAGAAGTCCCTGACCTTCACGAGAAGCTCCCTGTCTATGAATATCCCGTCACGGTACGACTCGATCAATACCTTGCCAAGGCCGGAGTCCCGGCACCATCCGAGGGCCTTTTCAAGTCCCGCTTCGCTGCGGAGCTCGCTGTCAACCGTCGGCGCTTCAAAAAGAACGGAAAAAATATGCATGCTTACCTCTCTTATTTCATGATTCCGGCAGCATCCTCGCAAGCTGCCGCTCTATCTCGTCGTGATTCTCTTCATCGCACACCGCATTCAGCTGTTCCACCATATACCTGTGCCTCTGGCGGTCAATCGCGGTGGAGTGGTTGAGAGTGACCACGGCTCCGTCAGCGGTCGCGTCCTCAGCATCCGCACGGGTGATCTTGTATGTCACGGTCTCATGCCGGCTGAAATCAAAACCAGTGTCTCTGAAGGAGCCGCCCGTCACGTCTGATGCAACGGGTTCATAGGCCGGTGAACTGTCGGCGGCGCGCCATACTGCGACCGGTCCGTCAAAGTCCCATCTAAGTGTCAGGTCCCCGTCCGCCCTGAGTCCGCAGGGCGCGGGCTTCTTATGATGGGCCGGTATTCCAGAAATCACATATGTCCGGCCGGTCTCGGTCGGGAATTCTATGAGGTTCCTTCCTTCAGACGTGTGTCCGAACGGGATCGCCGCATCCGATATCCCCGCAAGACGTATCCGGCAGACATTGCCCGCAAGAGACTTCACGGTGATTTTCCTCGCGCATCCGTTCTCCCACTCCGCACCGATTTCGAATCCCCCCCTGGCCACAAGGCCAGTGTAGGATCCGCTGCTCCATGCATCGGGGATGCAGGGGATGGGCGCGATATATCCCTCGTGGCTCTGGAGCAGCATCTCCGCCACTCCCGCTGCGCCTCCCAGGTTCCCGTCGATCTGGAACGGCGGGTGAGTATCCCAGAGATTGGGAAGTGTCCTTATGCCGAGCAGATTGCCGTAAAGCCTGTATGCCCTGTTGCCGTCGCCGGTCCTTGCCCAGGCGTTCAGCCTGTGAGCCAGCGCCCAGCCGGTTGATCTGTCCGAGCGGTAGTCGAGAGTATTCTTTGCCGCATCCAGCCACGCAGGTGTCTTCCTTGAGATCAGAGTGCCCGGATACAGTCCGACGAGCTGGGAGATGTGCCTGTGCTGGAACTCTCCTACCCCGCCGTAAAACTTCTCTTCCCTGTATTCCTTTATCTGTCCGCTCCAGCCCACCTGTACCGGATCGTACCGGTCTATCTGCTCCTTCAGCTCCCTGACGACGGGAAGGTCCTCTTCCGGGATGTTCTCCTCACCCAGGAGCTTTACGCATTCGAGCAGGTCCCTTCCGTTCTCGTATATCATCTGCTGGTCGAAGGCGCAGCCCACCGTGTGGTAGTACTGGACATGGTTCGACCAGTTGTTTGCGATTATCTGTTCCGGGGAGGCGGAGAACACTGACAGATACAGCCCGTCGTAGTCTCTCACCACCTTGAGAAGATGCTTCGCCATGGCAAGCAGCGCCGGATAGGCCACTTCCTTCAGCCTCTCCCTTGATCCCGAGAACGCGTAGGCCTCCCAGAAGAGCTTTGAGGTCAGTCCCCCGGTCCCGGGTCCGGAATGCACCCCGGGTCCGCTTATGGTATAGGCGTAGTTGCCCGTGCCTATGGTCCAGCCGCAGCCGCCGGGTTCTTCGGTATACTTCTCCGGCACCGTGTTCCTGACGTATTCCCTGGCGTACTCCTCGGCCGCAGGCCTGAAGGCCTCGTAGAATTCCCGGTAGGCGTCAAAGGTCTCCGCCAGATTCGTGACAAAGGCGGGCCAGTAGTTCATCTGCACGTTTATATTGTGCCAGTACCCGCTGCCCCAGGGCGAGCGGTCGTGGCAGTTCCATACCCCCTGCAGGTTCGCCGGCAGCGCACCGGGCCGCGATGAGGATATGAGGAGATAACGTCCGAACTGGAAATACAGCACCTCGAGATACCTGCTCTTCTTTCCTTCGCCGTAATCGCTGAGGAGCTCGTCAGTCATCTTTTCGGGAACTTCTGTCTCCCCGAGTTCCAGGCGGACCCGGCCGAACAGTTCCGAATAGTCTTTTATGTGCCGTTTCTTCAGTTCCCCGTAGGTCTTTCCGCAGGCGGATCCGAGCAACGCCGAGACCTTTTCATGCGGGTCGAAGTCCCTGAGCTTTTTCGTGGCGTCCCTTTCAAGGAACACCTCCGGCCGCAGTTCATAATTTGTCCCGCAGCAGAAAACGAACCATGTATCCCGGGATCCGTCGATCTTAAGCTCTCCTCCCGATGCGCTCACGTCGCCATCGGAAAACACCCTGAGACAGCCTTCGAATCTGATCCGGTAAGCCTCCATGGTGCCCTTCATGACAACGGTGTTTCCCTCGGCCCGCACCTCGCCCCTCTTTTTCCTGTGCTCCTCTTCCGTGAGAAACGGTATCTTGAGCGATATATCCAGAGACACGGGAGCAGAGCTTGTAATCCGCCCGGCAATAGCCCTGTCCGGGTAGGACGCGAAATACTCCCGCTCCACATGCACGCCGCCGTCGTCATAACGCACATACGCCAGCGCGCGGTCAAGGTCGAGACCCCGTTCGTAGTTCGAGACATCCCGGCCGGAATCCGGGAAACCTATGATTATGTCGGCGAAGCTCGTAAGGCCGCCGAGCCAGTCCGGATTCTCCAGGGAGTTTTCCGTAACCTGTATCCTTTCGTATTCCACACCGCCGAAAACATTCCCGCCGATATGGGAACAGCCTATGGGCATTGAATACCGTTCCCATCCCTCTTCGCTGTCAGGCGCGGGCCTTCCGTACCTCATTCTGAGCTCCATGATGATCCTCCGTTCCCGGTCTGCCGCCTGTTACTGCGGCCCGACTCTTTTCTCATGACAATTCTATCAAAAACAGACGTTTTTGGCAACCGAAATATTTGCTTTTTGAGCCCGGGTGGGATATAATGGAGGCAGAAAAAACAATTCGCGAGGTGGCTCATGTATAAAAGACAAAGCGGCGTATTGCTTCCCGTGTTCTCCCTGCCCGGGCCCTACGGCTGCGGATGCTTCGGCGAATCCGCTTTCCACTGGATCGACAGGATAAAGGAAGCGGGGTTCTCAATCTGGCAGGTACTACCCTTCGGCATGACGGACGACAACAACTCTCCCTACATGTCCTACTCCTCATTCGGAGGAAATCCGTTTTTCATCGATCCCGATGCCCTTTATGACCAGGGCCTGGTCACGCTTGAAGAGCTCAGGTCACAGATGGTGGACTATCCATACCTGTGCAGATACGGCATCCTGAACGACAGCAGGATCGGCTTCTTGAAAAAGGCTGCATCCAGGGTAAAGGACCACGCCCCCATCAGAAAGTTCATGAAGGAGAATCCTTTCATCGACGGGACCTGCAGATTTCTCGCGCTGAAGGAAAAGAACAGCGGAAAGAAATGGAACGAATGGGACGATACGGAGCCTGACCGTGAAGAATACTTCGCTTGGCAGTTCATCCAGTATGAGTTCCACAGGGAATGGGCCCTGGTCCATGACTACGCAAGAAGAAAAGGGATCACCGTGATCGGAGATCTCCCGTTCTATGTTTCGCCGGACAGCTTCGATGTATGGTCCTCACCCGATCAGTTCCAGCTGGACGAGAAGCACGATCCCACCGATGTGGCAGGAGTTCCGCCGGATTATTTCGCAAAGGACGGTCAGCTTTGGGGCAACCCTCTCTACAACTGGGAAAAGATGGAAAAGAACGGCTTTGCCTGGTGGAAAAAGAGACTCGGATACATGCTCTCTCTCTTCGACGGGATACGCATCGACCACTTCAGAGCGGTCAGCGCCTACTGGAAGGTACCGGCCGGCGAAAAAACCGCAAAGAACGGTCATTGGGCTCCCGGACCCGGCAGAAAGCTCATTGACGCGTTCCGCGAATTCGAGGGCGAAAAGCTGATACTGGCGGAAGACCTGGGCATCATCGACGACGGCACCAGGGAGATCCTGAAATACAGCGGATACCCCGGAATGGCAGTCATCCAGTTCGGTTTCGGTGACAAGCCCGACTCACCTCATCTTCCCCATAACTACCGTGAGAACCTGATCGCCTATACAGGCACCCACGACAACGACACGTTCACCGGATTCTTCTGGCACAGCGACGATGAGATGCGCAGGACCGTACTCGACTATCTCGGCGATCCGAAAGATCCCGCCAGAGGCGCGGTACGCACACTGATGATGAGCCCCGCCAGGATAGTCGTGTTCCCTCTCCAGGACCTGCTGGGATTCGGTTCAGACACCAGGATAAACACCCCGGGCACAGCCGACGGAAACTGGCAGTACAGAGTTACTAGGGACCAGATGGACTCCCTCGACACCAAAGGCCTGGCCCACATGAACCACATCTATGCGAGAGACTAGAAAGCAGATTAATTTCCCACAGGCGCGGCAGATGCCGTGCCTGTTTTCTTATGCGTAAAACAAAAAACACAGCCCCGGCTGAAAAACCGGAACTGTGCGTCATCAGAAGCGGATGGCGAGAATCGAACTCGTAACTCAAGCTTGGGAAGCTGGCGTTTTACCACTAAACTACACCCGCCCGTCTGATTCGTGCATATTATAGCTGTCCTGGCGGAAATTGTCAACATCACGACGGGCCTGAAGCGAAAAACTCTTTTAAAAAAGCCCGGATCGTATTTATAAACCTCATTTAATATTTTTCAGATCCTCGATATACTGTCTGACATCGAACTCATCAAGAGACGAATCCTTCCTCAGATACAGCGGATGGTGGGGATGCCCATTTTTCGCGGATCTGTTTCCGCAGGTCCACCATCTTGCGCCGAAACCGCATCCAATGTCCACCATGTCCTCGACGCATCTGAGAAGGTAGTCCCTCTTTTCGATGATAGTTCCCCAGGCCGCCCATATGTCAGGCTTCTCCGACAGCGAAAGCACGTATCTGAAAGCTTTCATGTTCTCGTCATGGAGCCGCGGGTTGAACTCCTTCTCCATCTTGTCCGGATCCGTAGCCCGCTGGGCATAGACGTTGAACATTATGAAACTGTCAAATCCGTTGCGTAGTGCGATCCTCTCCACGGATTTCAGTGTGTTGTCGAGATCGTCCGGAGCCGCGGTGGAAGGGTTTATCCCTATCGTGATCAGTGGCTTGTTCCCTCTGGTTCCCAGTACATACCGGTATTCAGAGTACCTGTCCGGGACATAGATCCACCTGGATCTGTCATATCCTGTCAGATCCGTGGGCCTGAGCGCCTCCTCAAAAGTGAGAAGGCTGATCTTTGAAGTGTCGGATGACGGCACGTGAGCCATATAGGTCCCTCCTATGATTGTTATGGGCATTCCGGGCGGAAACACGGACAAATGGGCAAAACGCCGTTGAAAAAAGAGCGGGAATATGGTAGAATTCTCCTGTGATTTCCCGATGCCCCGCATATTTCGATTCTATATACGGAGATGATTGTATGAGCAAGAAAAACAAGGTCGCGCGCAAGCTGAAGAGCCTCGACTCCATGACCGAGATAGTCCCGTTCATAATGGTGAACCGTTCCGGAGCCCAGATCTTCTTCAGGGACACCCTCGAGATAGAGAAAGTCGAGAAGTTCATCAGGGAGAAACAGCAGCAGGGGATGGTGAATCTCAGCGTGCTGCATGTGCTCATCGCGGCATATGTCCATACGGTCGCCCAGCGTCCCGCCATAAACAGGTTCATCCAGGGTCAGCGCATCTGGACCAGAAACAACATTGAGATATCCCTTACGATCAAGCAGGAGATGCTGCTGAACTCCCCCGATACGGTCATAAAGCTCACACTTCCGAAGACCGCTACGCTGACAGACGTATACAATGCTCTCAACGCGGAAGTCCTCAACTACAGAGCCAATCCGGGCAACGATGTTGACGACACAGCAAAGGCGTTCACCCGGCTGCCGGGAGTCATCCTGAAGTTCGCGGTACACTTCGTAAAGACGCTCGACTATCTGGGGCTGGTGCCGAAGTCACTTAAGAAGATCAGCCCGTTCCACAGCTCGATATATGTCACTGCGATCGGTTCTCTCGGGATCCAGACCGTGTACCACCATCTGTACGATTTCGGCTGCTGCCCCGTGTTCATGGCCTTCGGCACAAGACACAACGTCTATATACCGGACAGCGACGGGAATATAAAAAAGAAGAAATGCATCGACATCTCCTTCACTCTGGACGAGCGGATCTGCGACGGATACTACTATGCCGACGCTTTCAAGTACATGAAACGCCTGCTCAGGAATCCCAGCCGTCTGGACGAGATCCCTGAAGTTGTCGAAGACGTGAAGTGATCCCGGACTGCATATATATCATAGCACAAATGCGCAAGCAGTTGTGCTATTTTTTGGAAATGAAAATGGCGTCTGAAGATCAGACGCCGTCTTTTCAAGCTAATACCCGGATTCGAACCGGGGACCTCATCCTTACCAAGGATGTGCTCTACCAACTGAGCCATATTAGCATACCACCGACACCTTCCGGTGTCAGCGGAGGTTATTATATCAGAAACCCGCTGGCCTGTCAACACCGATTTTTAAATCAGAGTTCGCAGTTTCCGACAGTGCGCGGGAAGGGGATAACGTCCCTGATGTTCGACACGCCGGTCAGGTACATGACACAGCGCTCGAATCCCAGTCCGAATCCCGCATGTCTTGCGGTGCCGTATTTCCTGAGGTCCAGATAGAACTCGTAGGACTCCCTGTCGAGGCCCAGTTCGTTCATCCTCTTCTCCAGTTTTTCAAGATCGTCCTCTCTCTGGCTTCCGCCGATGATCTCGCCGATGCCAGGGACGAGACAGTCCATGGCGGCAACCGTCTTCCCGTCCGGATTCAGCTTCATGTAGAACGCCTTTATGTCCTTCGGATAGTCCGTCACGAACACTGGACGCTTGAATATTTCCTCGGTGAGGTATCTCTCATGCTCGGTCTGCAGGTCGCATCCCCAGCTCACCTTGTAGTCGAATTTGTCATTGTTCTTTTCCAGCATGGCAACGGCATCGGTATATGTCACCCGGCCGAAGTCGCTGTTGAGGACGTGGTTCAGGCGCTCGATGAGGCCCTGATCGACGAAGCTGTTGAAGAACTGCATCTCTTCCGGTGCGTTCTCCATGACATAGCTGATTATGTATTTCAGCATGTCTTCCGCCAGTTTCATGTCGTCTCCGAGATCCGCGAAAGCTATCTCCGGCTCGATCATCCAGAATTCAGCAGCATGTCTCGTGGTGTTGGAGTTTTCTGCCCTGAAGGTCGGTCCGAAAGTGTATATGTTCCTGAACGCCATGGCATAGGTTTCGCCGTTGAGCTGGCCGGACACCGTGAGGTTGGTGCTTCTTCCGAAGAAGTCCTCGGAAAAATCGACCGATCCGTCCTCTTTTCTCGGAATGTTGTCGGGATCCATTGTGGTCACCCTGAACATCTCGCCTGCGCCCTCCGCATCAGACCCGGTGATTATCGGGGTATGGACATATACGAAGTTCCTCTCCTGGAAGAACCTGTGGATCGCGTATGCCGCAAGTGAGCGCACGCGGAACACGGCCTGGAACAGGTTCGTCCTCGGTCTCAGATGGGAGATGGTCCTAAGGAATTCTATGCTGTGACGCTTCTTCTGCAGCGGGTAGTCGGGAGTCGACGCTCCCTCGAGTTCAACACTGTCAGCGTGGATCTCGAAAGGCTGCTTGGCCTCGGGGGTCTCAATGATCCTGCCGGTGACGATGAGCGCCGCGCCAACGTTGAATTTTGATATTTCCGCAAAATTGTCGAGTTTATCGTCATATACTATCTGGATCGGCTCGAAGAACGTGCCGTCCGAAAGCATGATGAATCCGAAATTCTTGGAAGCCCTGATGCTGCGGACCCATCCGCCCACTTCCACATGACTGTGATCGATGCTGTCTCTTTCCCTGAAAAGGGACCTTACGCTCGTAAGTTCCATACAGACCTCTTTTCCGTAAAAAATACTTCCACTTTGTGTTATTTGTGTCAATTATACTCGCCCTCCGGAAAAATGCAATGCCCCGCTGAAAATCGGCTGAAAATATTGACTTTTGACAGTGTTGCGGTATAATGGTATTTGTACTATTTTTGCATCTGTGCTCACACATTCAGGAATGCAAAGATTCCGGAATTCCAAAAACGTGCCATCCCGCCGGGACGGCATGTTCACGCCCGGCAGTTTTCACAAAACCGGGATGTCGGAAGATATCATCCGAAGACATCTGAGAAATCACAGCAACAACGGGCCGCCCTGCGGTCTGTAAAAAACTCTTTGCGGGGGCTGTGATTAGCCGAGTGTGGGATAGCGCAGAGCTGTAATTCGGCTATACGCGGTCTTTTGCCGCAAAGGGGGATGCAGAATGAACGAAAAGAATATTATTGAGCTGAAAAACATCACTGTCAGATTTGACGGGGAAACCGTTCTGGACAATCTGAATCTCAATATCCGGGACGGGGAGTTCGTCACGCTTCTGGGCGCCTCAGGATGCGGCAAGACCACTACCCTGCGCATCATCGCGGGATTCCTTGAGCCTGATGAGGGGGAGGTGTTTTTCGGCGAGAAAAACATGAATGGTGTTCCCGCTCACAAGCGCGAGGTAAACACCATTTTTCAGCGTTATGCCCTGTTCCCGCACTACAACGTCTTTGACAACGTGGCCTACGGCCTGAAGGTCAGGCACGTTCCGAAAAAGGAAATAAAGGAACGGGTCATGGAAATGCTGAGGCTGGTCAACCTGGAATCCTTCGCAAAGCGATCCGTGGCCAAGCTGTCAGGCGGTCAGCAGCAGAGGGTAGCCATTGCGAGGGCCCTCGTGCTGAGACCGAAGGTACTGCTTCTGGACGAGCCTCTGTCGGCCCTCGACGCCAAGCTTAGAAAGGACATGCAGATCGAGCTCAGGAACATCCAGCAGGCAACGGGAATCACATTCATTTTCGTAACGCATGACCAGGAAGAAGCCCTCTCTATGTCGGACACGGTAGTCGTGATGAACGAAGGCCGGGTACAGCAGATAGGTTCTCCCGAAGATATATACAACGAACCTCAGAACGCCTTTGTCGCTGACTTCATAGGCGAATCAAACATCCTGGACGGCGTGATGAAAGAAGACTTCAAGGCGACCTTCTCCGGACACACCTTCCAGTGTGTGGACAAAGGGTTTGCACCGGGCGAATCCGTAGATATAGTAGTAAGGCCTGAGGACGTAGACATCGTAAAGCCCGAAAAAGGGATGCTCAAGGGCGTCGTCACGTCAATCACCTTCCTGGGAGTCTACTACGAGATCATAGTCGACATCGGCGGCTTCAAATGGATGATCCAGACCACTGACTTCGCTCCCGTAGGAGACACCGTAGGCCTTTCCATAGATCCGGACGCCATCCATGTCATGAAGAAATCCAAGTATTCCGGCCTGTACGGAGACTACAGCACCTTCTCCGATGAGATGGAGGAGATGAGCCAGGTCTCAGAGGAACTGGCCGAAGAGATCGCCGAAGAGCTGTTCAGCGACGAAAGCGAGGAACCAGCTGAAGAGCCGGAGAAAGATCCGGAAGGAGAACCTGAAAAGGTCCGGGAGGAAGACGAATGAAGGGCAGATCATTCCTTAAGAGAGTGATCGGCGCGCCGTACGTCCTGTGGGCAATCCTCTTCATCATAATCCCTCTTGTCATCGTCGCGTACTACGCGTTCACGGATGCCGGAGGCGGCTTCACTCTTGACAACATCAAAAACCTTTCGGATTACGGGGAGATCTTCAGGGATTCGGTGCTTTATTCGATAGCGGCGACCGTGATATCCCTCATAATCGCCTACCCCTTTGCATATTTCATGAGCAGGCTGAAGCCCAAGACCCAGAGACTTATGATGGTCCTGGTTATGCTGCCGGCCTGGATGAGCCTGCTCATCCTTACATATTCCTGGATGAACATTCTGGAGAGGAACGGGCTTCTGAACAGTCTGCTGACCGCGATAGGGCTCAGTCCCGCCCAGATAATCGGAACTCCTGGCGCCGTCATATTCGGAATGGTATACAACTATATCCCCTACATGATCCTTCCGATATACTCCGTAATGTCCAAGATAGAGCCGTCGGTTCTTGAGGCCGCGGAAGACCTGGGTTCCGGAAGCGTGTCCAAACTGTACAGGATAATACTTCCCCTTTCGATCCCCGGAGTGATATCAGGCATCACCATGGTGTTCGTGCCCTCGGTCAGCACGTTCTATATAAGCCAGAAGCTCGGCGACGGCAAGATCCTTCTCGTGGGAGACATAATCGAACGCCAGATCCAGGCTCAGAACAACTACAACACCGGTGCCGCCCTTTCCCTGGTCCTGATGGTGGTCATACTCGTTTCCATGGCGCTGATGAAACTTTTCGCCGGGGACTCCGACGAAACGCTTTACGCGTAAGGGGGGTGGAAACATGAAAAAAGCAATTGGCAACGTCTTCATGGGGATCGTGTTCTTCATCCTGTATCTCCCGCTTCTCGTGATGGTATTCTTCTCATTCAACTCGGGCAACAGCACCTCCACATTCAAGGGCTTTTCGCTCAAATGGTACGGCGAACTGTTCTCTTCCGATGCGATGACCCCTCTGAAGAACACGCTCATTCTCGCGGTCCTTTCGGCTGTGATAGCCACGATCATCGGCACAGCCGCCGCGGTATACATCTACCATATAAGGAACAAGCTGTGGAAGAATTCCCTCCAGGTCGTGACGAACATACCCATGACCAACCCCGACATAGTGACAGGCGTGTCGCTGATGCTCCTGTTCGTATTCGTGGGCAGACTGATGGGAGCCGTCAATTCCCTGAACTTCTTCACGCTGCTCATAGCACACATAACTTTCAACCTACCGTATGTGATACTGAACGTGCTGCCGAAGCTTAACCAGACGGATCCGCATCTGGCCGAAGCAGCCCAGGACCTTGGATCGCCTCCGATACAGGCGTTCTTCAGAGTGGTCCTGCCGTCGATAATGCCGGGCGTCATGTCCGGGTTCATGATGGCGTTCACCCTGTCACTTGATGACTTCGTGATCAGCTACTACACCACCGGAGCAGACTTCCAGACGCTGCCCCTGTTCGTGTTCAACATGGTAAAGAAGCCCGTCAAGCCGTATATCTATGCATTGTACAGCATTATCTTCATACTCGTCCTGGCGGTGCTCCTGTTCATCAACATTTCCGGCGCAAAGGAAAAGAAGCCTGCCGGATCCAGAAAAAAACAAAAATCCACAACATAGCAAGGAGAACAAAGAATTGAAAAAGATCGTATCACTCATCCTCGTTTCCGTCATGGCCGTTTCCGCATTCGCCATGACAGCATGCAATTCCTCCTCTGGCGAGTCATCCATAACTCCCAGAGCCGAATACACAAGGGAATATGCGGGCACGACGATCAACGTGTTCAACTGGGGTGAATATATTTCCGACGGCATAGACGGCACCCTGAACGTCAACAAGGAATTCGAAAAGCTGACCGGGATCCATGTGAACTACACGACGTATGAGTCAAATGAGGCAATGTACTCGAAACTGAAGTCCGGTGCCGTGTCATACGACGTGGTCGTTCCTTCAGACTACATGATCGAGCGCATGATAAGCGAGAACATGCTCCAGGCCATCGATTTTTCCAAGATAACCAACTACGACCTGATAGCCGATGAATACAAGGATCTGTTCTTCGACCCTGAAAACAAATACAGCGTTCCCTACAATGTTGGGATGGTGGGGCTGATCTACAACACCTCTATGGTCGACGAGACTCCCGACAGCTGGGACATAATGTGGGATGAGAAATACAAGGACGACATCCTCATGTTCGACAATCCCAGAGACGCTTTCGCCATAGCTCAGTTCCTGCTCGGCATCGACGTGAACACGACCGACAAGGCCGACTGGGACAGAGCTGCCGATAAGCTCATTGAGCAGAACGGCATAATCCAGGGCCGGGTCATGGACCAGGTATTCGAAAAGATGGAAGGCGGTAACGCCGCCATCGCCCCCTACTATGCAGGCGACTACCTGACGATGGCCGAGAACAATGAGGATCTGGCTTTCGTTTATCCCAAGGAAGGAACCAACATCTTCGTGGACTCCATATGCGTTCCCTCCAATGCTTCCAACTATGAGGCAGCGATGCTCTACATTAATTTCCTTCTTGAACCCGACATCGCGCTGGCAAACGCCGAGTATCTCTGCTACGCAAGCCCCAACACTTCTGTCTTCACCAACCCGGATTACTCATATTATGAGGAAGAGATCCTCTATCCCACGGAAAACAACATGCCGAAGACCGAGTACTTCCACGACATAGATCCGGAAATAAGAAGCTACTACGAGAAGCTCTGGGAAAAAGTAATCCTTGCCCAGTGATGTGATCACAGGAACATGCCCCGAGGCTGCCTTGACGGCAGCCTTTTGTGGTTCCCCGGAAACGTTTCTCCGGGCTGCTGCCCGACAGTTTCGTGAAGCTTGCAAAAGAAAAAGTTTTGTTGTATAATTAAAAGACACACCCTTTGAAACTATAGATTCGGAAAGGAGGCCCTCAGTGAGCAAGGATATAGGAATAGACCTCGGGACCGCGACTGTCCTTGTTTATGTAAAGGGCCGCGGAATCGTTACGAAGGAGCCGTCGGTCGTCGCCATAGACAGAAACACCGACAGTATCCTCAAGGTAGGGCGCGAAGCCCAGGAGATGCTGGGAAGGACCCCCGGAAACATAGTGGCTATAAGGCCTCTGCGGGACGGTGTGATCAGTCAGTATGAAGTCACCCTCAGGATGATCCAGTACTTCATGAAAAAAGCCTGCGGGCCTCTTCTCTTCAAGCCGAGAGTCGTAATATGCGTACCGTCAGGCATCAACGAAGTTGAGGAAAGAGCTGTCATCGATGCCGGCATAAACGCCGGCGCAAGGCGCACGTACCTGATCGAGGAACCGGTAGCTGCTGCGCTTGGAGCGGGAATAGACATATCCGGACCCAACGGACACATGGTGGTCGACATAGGCGGCGGTACGACAGACATAGCGGTGCTCTCTCTCGGAGGCGTGGTGGTGTCCGAATCCATAAAAGTCGCCGGGGACAAGTTCGATGAATCGATCATCAGGTACATGCGGAACGCCCACAGGATGCTTATCGGTGAACGGACGGCCGAGCAGATAAAAATAAGAATAGGTGAAGCATGGCCCCGCGATCAGGAAAGGGTACTGAACGTCAAGGGCCGCTGCCTGATAGAAGGTCTTCCGAAAAAGGTCGACATCTCGTCAAGGGAGATAACGACCGCTATGGAGGAACCGCTGATGGCCGTCATAGACGCCATAAAATCCGTCATCGAGAGAACGCCACCGGAGCTTATCGACGACATAATCTCAAACGGCATCGTCATGACGGGCGGCGGCAGCATGCTTTTCGGCATAAACCGCCTGGTCCAGTACTATACCGGTATCAGAGTCAGGATCCCCAAGAACCCAATGGACTGCGTGGCTCTGGGCACCGGAAGAAGCCTTGCAAACATTTCAAAGCTGCCCACCAGTATCATCAGCAACAGATTCTGACAGAAAAAGGCAAAAAGAAATCCCCGAATCGGAGCATGATTCGGGGTGTATCTTTATATTGGCATTGATCAGTGCATCTTGTTCAGAAGCAGGGTGAACTGGCTCTTCTTGTGAGCGGCATTATTCTTGTGAATAATGTTCCTTGCTGCTGCCTGGTCTACTTTTTTCACAGCTGCTTTGTAAGCTGCCGTAGCTTCTTCCTTATTGCCGGACTCTACTGCTGCGTAGAACTTCTTGACTGTGGTCTTGAGGTTCGACTTGAACATCTTGTTCTGGAGAGTCTTTACGGAAATAACCTTTACACGCTTTTTCGCAGACTTAATGTTTGGCATGTCTCTCATCCTTTCATAGATTTCGGCCCTTCTGAGTCCGGGGCCTTTCGAGATCTCGGTGCGCCTGAGAGGGTGCGTTCCGAAATATCATCATACGGAAGTTATTTTAGCACTGTGAAAAAAAGAATGCAATAGTTTTTTTCAAAAATACGATTTAAAGAGCAACAATCCCGCCCAATCCGCGGCGGAACTGAGAAAAAACCTGGATTTCTGCCCATGTTAATAAAATACAACTACAATAACTGCTTATTCTGTGATATAATTATATGATTTTCAGGCAGTTCACTACGGAGGTGCATATGGCCGTAAATAATAAAACAAAAGAAAAGAGAAAGCCGTCCGAGGTGGTGGTAGGATTGATCCATGATTTCGTGGAGATGCTGGCCCTTGTCACCGTGGTCATTATGCTGATCTTCGGATTCATAGCAAGGCTCAATGTTGTGTCCGGCCAGTCCATGGAACAGACCCTCCACAACGGGGAGTATCTGCTGGTCAGCGGACTGTTCTACAAGCCTACCCCCGGTGATATCGTCGTTGTGCATAAGATAAATGCAACCAGCAGCTCATCAGGATGGACCGAAAGCTACACGGACCCGATAGTTAAGAGGGTCATCGCGGTGGAAGGCCAGACGGTAAAGATAGATTTCACGGACTGGACACTGTATGTTGACGGCGAGGAGATCAGTGAATCATACAGGTATCTCGATCCCGCTGCAGCCACCATCATAGCGCAGTACGGACTGTCGACTGACAGCAACGGGCATACGATTTTCACCGCCACCGTGGGAGAAGGCCAGGTGTTCGTCATGGGCGACAACCGCAACCACTCCGCGGACAGCAGGACTAATGCCATCGGTCTCATAGATGAGAGATGCGTGGTCGGGAAGGCCCTTGTCAGGCTGTTCCCCTTCAACAAATTCACCGTTTTCAAGAACCCGCGGTAATGGATTAGCGAGGCGGTACGAAAATGCCATCCCAAGACATACAGTGGTTTCCGGGCCACATGGCCAAGACCCGGCGCCTGATCTCCGAAAGCCTGTCCCTTGTCGACATCGTTTTCGAGCTTCTGGACGCCAGGATCCCAAGAAGTTCCAGAAATCCGGAAATAGACAGGCTGACCGCCGGAAAGCCCAGACTCATCCTGCTTACCAAATCCTCCCTGGCTGATCCTTCAGCCACCGCGCTCTGGACAAACGAACTGAAGACCCGGGGAAATACCGCGATCGCCACTGACACCGTTACCGGCGAAGGGATTAAATCCATAGTCCCGGCCGTCAGAAAGATACTGAAGGAAAAGATCGAAAAAAATGAATCCCGGGGCATGGCGGGCAAGCAGATCCGCGTAATGATCCTCGGCATACCCAATGTGGGCAAGTCTTCACTTGTCAACAGGCTCGGCGGAGGCAAGAAAGCAAAGGTGGAGAACCGTCCCGGGGTCACAGTGAACAGGCAGTGGGTGACCACTTCCCTAGGGCTGGAACTGCTGGACATGCCCGGCGTGCTCTGGCCCAAGTTCGACGACAGAACGACCGGAGAAAATCTGGCTTTCACCGGCGCCATAAAAGACGCCATCCTCGATACGACGGAACTGGCGGCGATTCTCTGCGAGAGACTGTTTGATACCGCGAGAAAACCTTTCTGCGAAAGGTACAGGATAAATGAAAACGAAGCGGAAAGCCTCGACAGATACGGGTTGCTGACGGCTGTGGCTGAAGGAAGAAAATTCATCGTTTCAGGCGGTGAGTATGACTACGAACGCACGGCATCAACGCTGCTCACGGAATTCAGAGACGGAAAGATAGGCAGGATCACTCTGGAACTGCCTTAACGGAGGAACGGAATGCTTGACTACGGTTTTGACAGGCAGTATTCCGCATCAGGCTGCGTATGCGGAACAGACGAAGCAGGACGCGGCCCGCTTGCGGGACCGGTCGTGGCCGCAGCCGTGATCCTTCCCGACGGATGCGTGATAGAAGGACTTGACGACTCAAAGAAACTGTCGGAGAAGAAACGCGAAAAGCTGTTTGACATCATCAGGGAAAAAGCGCTTGCCTACGGCATAGCTGAGGCCTCAAACGAAGAGATCGACCGGATAAACATCCTCAACGCTTCTCTTGCGTCCATGAGGCGGGCGGTGGCGCAGGTCTCTGAAACAGTCAAGCCCGGCATCGTTCTGGTGGACGGCAACCGTAACACTGATTTCGGCATTCCGTCCGTGACCGTGGTCAAGGGCGACTCGAAATCCCAGTCAATAGCCGCAGCCTCGGTCCTTGCCAAGGTATACAGGGACAGGCTGATGGCAGAGCTGGACCGGCAGTACCCTGAATACGATTTCAAAAAACACAAGGGATATCCGACGCATGAGCACATGCTGGCAGTATATGAGTTCGGGCCGAGCCCGGTACACAGAAAAAGCTTCCTGAGTTTTCTCGAAAAAGACCAAGACAAGCTCGAGAAGATGCTCCGGGAAAAGAAAGCTAACGGGTGAATCGACCCGTTGTGAGGACAATATGATCTACTACAGAAGCACAAGAGATATAAAGGCGGCATATGACCGGATAACGTCTGCGGAGGCGATAAAAAAGGGTCTGGCGGATGACGGCGGGCTGTATGTTCCGGAAAAATACCCAACGATAACAGATGAGCTGTTCGATACCCTGCTTAAAATGGACTATACTGACAGGGCGGCGTGCATCCTGTCGCTGTTTCTGGAGGATTATGACAGAAAAGCACTGGCAGCTGCGGCACGGGAAGCATATTCAGAGGAACGCTTCACCGGTACCGGCCATGCAGGTCCGGCGCCTGTTGTCAGCCTTTCCGACAATATCAATGTGATAGAGCTCTGGCACGGGCCTACGTCCGCGTTCAAGGATATGGCCCTGCAGATAATGCCCAGACTCCTTTCGCTGGCCCTCGCAATGACCGGTGAAAAGCGGCTGGCGCACATATTAGTCGCTACCAGCGGGGATACCGGCAAAGCCGCGCTCGAAGGATACAGGGACGTGGACGGCGTGAAGATCACCGTGTTCTACCCTGTGGACGGTGTGAGCCGCATGCAGAAGCTCCAGATGCAGACCACTTACGGTTCCAATGTAAACGTCGTGGCGGTACGTGGCAATTTCGACGATGCCCAGAACGGCGTAAAAGCCATCTTCTCCGACAGGGCGCTGGCTGAAAAAGCGGAGGGACAGGGCTTCTTCTTCGGGAGCGCCAATTCCATAAACTGGGGGCGGCTGGCTCCACAGATCGTATACTATGTGTCGTCTTACTGCGACCTCGTGCGTTCCGGAAAGATAAGGCGCGGTGACAAAGTGAACATCTGCGTGCCCACCGGAAACTTCGGCAACATCTTTGCGGCATATATAGCAAAGCTCATGGGTCTTCCCGTAAAGCGCCTGATCGTCGCTTCCAACAGCAACAACGTGCTTACCGACTTCATCGCGACAGGCATATATAACAGGACGAGAGAATTCAAAAAGACCATAAGTCCGTCCATGGACATCCTCATCTCGTCGAACCTCGAAAGACTGCTTTTCACCATCGGTGGAGCGCCGCTGACCGACGTGCTCATGGACTCCCTGAGATCCTTCGGCATGTACAAGGCACCGGACAACCTGATGGAACTGCTGAGGAAGGATTTCTCCGGATATTATCTCACTGAATCAGAAACCGAGGAATGCATCAGGAAGACCTTTGAGGAAAAGGGATACCTTGTGGACACCCACACGGCGGTGGCCCTGGGGTGCGCGGAAAAATTTATTTCCGGAACCGGCGATACGACTCCTCTCCTGGTGGCGTCGACCGCGAGCCCGTTCAAATTCGCACCCGCAGTATCCAAGGCCCTTGGGCTTGAAAAGACAGATGACGACCTTCAGTGCATGAACAGGCTGGCGGAATATACCGGCTGCCGCATCCCTGACCCTCTTTCAGGTGTGTTCGGCAGGGAGATACGGTTCACGGAAACCATAGATCCGGACGAGATGCCGGAGATCCCCTTCAGGAGCAGGTGATATGGCGCTGTATACCATGGCGGATCTCCACCTGTCATTCGGAAATGAGAAACCCATGGATATTTTCGGAAACAGATGGACGGATCATGCGGAAAAGATCCGGACGCGGTGGAGCCGGCTTGTCACAGCCGGTGATACTGTAGTCATTCCGGGCGATTCCTCCTGGGCGATGTCACTGGAAGAAGCGGAAAAAGATCTCGGATTCATCAATGATCTCCCCGGAAAAAAGATCATAGGCAAGGGAAACCACGACTTGTGGTGGGCTTCCATGAAGAAAAACAATGATTTCATAGAAAGCCGTGGATTTGATTCAATATCGTTCCTGTACAACAACGCGTATATTGCGGAAGGCAGGATGATATGCGGCAGCCGGGGATGGTATGTCGAGCCTTCGCTTCAGGGTGAGATCGGCGTCGAGTACGACAAAGTTGTCTCTCGGGAACGGCAGAGGATAATCAACTCCCTTAAAAGCGCGGACAGGCTGGATCCGGAGAAACAGTATGAACGGATACTCTTCCTGCACTTCCCTCCCGTGTTCGGCGACTTCAGGTGCGGTCCGCTGCTGGACGTGATAAAAGACAGCGGGATAACAAGATGCTACTTCGGGCACATACACGGCGACTACATGATACCGGCCTCGTTCGAACATGACGGAACAGTATATTCCCTGATTTCTTCGGACTATCTCAACTTCATCCCGCAACGTGTCTTTTGACATGCAATTCCAATATTCACTTGACACGAAGCCTCTTTGCAAGTACAATATGCATGTTGCGCTTAAATAGTCAATATATATTCTAATACATTAGGAGAAACACAGAAATGAGCCTGAAATCACAGGAAAAAACCGGAACAAACGAAAGAAAGATCACCTTTGACATCGACCGCAAGACATTTGACGAAGCGGTCAATGCAGCCTATAAAAAACAGGCATCGAAGATCAACATCCCCGGATTCCGCAAGGGCAAGGCGCCCAGGATGCTGATCGAAAAAATGTACGGCAAGGAAGTGTTCTACGATGACGCCATCAACGACATTCTTCCCGCCGCATATGAAGAAGCGATCAAGGAGATCGACGAAGTCATCGTAAGCAAGCCCGCCATTGAAGTGGATTCCATCGACGAGAACGGCGTGACTATATCCGCGTCATTCTACGTAAAACCTGACATCAACGTCACAAAGTATGTTGGACTTGAAGCCGAAAAACCCGTGATCCCGGTTACCGACGAGGATATCGAGGCTGAACTCAAAAGAGTTCAGGAGAGAAACTCCAGAATGATCGAGGTCTCCGACCGTCCCGTACAGGCCAATGACATAGCCACAATAGACTACAAGGGCTTCGCTGACGGCGTCCCGTTCGAAGGCGGCGAAGGCACTGATTATCCTCTGGCGATCGGCTCCAACACCTTCATCCCCGGATTCGAGGATCAGATCATCGGCCATGAACTCGGAGACGAATTCGACGTACACGTGACATTCCCTGCTGACTATCATTCCGAGGAGCTGGCCGGAAAGGAAGCCGTATTCAAGTGCAAGGTCAAGGAGATCAAATACAAGGAGCTCCCCGAGATAAACGACGAGTTCGCTGTTGATGTATCCGATTTCGACACACTTGAAGAGTACAAGGCAGACATAAAGAGAGAGCTTGAGGAGCACAACGAGGAACACGCGAAGTCCCATCTGGACGAAAACCTCCTGAACAAGCTTATCGAGAACGTTGAAGGCGAGATTCCCGAAGTGATGTTCGACACCGAAGCCGAGAACATGGTCCGGGATTATGATTCAAGGCTCAGGATGAACGGACTTGATCTTGAGACATACTTCAAGTATACGGGCCAGACTCTCGAAGACATGAAGAAGCAGATGAGACCGGGAGCTGAAAAGCAGGTAAAATCACGTCTTGCCCTTGAGAAAGTCGCAAAACTCGAAAAGTTCGAGGCAACCGAAGAAGAGATCGAAGAAGAATACAAGAGACTTGCCGAAAACTACTCAGTTGACGTCGACAAGATGAAGCAGTATATCGATCCTAAAGACATTGCCGAGGACATCAAAGTCAAGAAAGCAGTAGACTTCATCAGGGACAAGGCAGTTGTCAAGGAAGTCGAGCATACTCACAATCACGAAGGCCATGATCATGACGATCATGACGAAGACTGATAATCCCGGCAGAAGAAAAACAACCACCCGCAGAGCCGTTCCCGAAAGGAAGCGGCTTTGTGTGACATAGCCTATACGGCAGAAAGGCAGAACTATGGCTCTTGTACCAATGGTAATCCAGCAGACGAACCGCGGTGAACGCTCATATGACATTTACTCCCGTCTGCTCAATGAAAGAATTATTTTCCTCGCTGACGAAGTCAATGACGTCACGGCATCCCTTGTGGTGGCCCAGCTCCTCTATCTGGAGTCAGAGGACCCCGATGCCGACATCAGCCTTTACATCAACAGCCCCGGCGGATCCATTTCAGCCGGAATGGCCATCTTTGACACCATGAACTTCATCAAGTGCGACGTATCCACCATCTGCGTCGGCATGGCCGCCTCCATGGGCGCCTTCCTTCTGGCTTCCGGTGCCAAGGGCAAGAGACTTGCCCTGCCGAACAGCGAGATCATGATCCACCAGCCTCTCGGCGGGACCCAGGGCCAGGCTTCGGATATCAAGATCCAGGCTGAGCACATACTGAAGATCCGCGACAAACTGAACAACATCCTTTCCGAAAAGACCGGTAAGGACATCAAGATCATTTCAAAGGACACTGACCGCGACAACTGGATGACGGCTGAGGAAGCCCTCAAATACGGTCTGATCGACAAAGTGATAGAACACAGACCTTAACGGTTCGGAAAAGTAACATGGAAAAAAACAGGAACGGCAACAGACCCAGAACTCCCCGGCTGACCTGTTCGTACTGCGGCAGGCCCGACAACATGGTTGAATTCATGATACCTTCCCCCACGGGGCTGTACATCTGCGACAAATGCATAGAGATGGCCAACGGGGTGATAGCAGCGTACAATGAAAAAGAAGCCAAGCCGGAAACCGGCGCCCCTGATAATTCCCAGGGTCTCCCCACCCCGAGAGAGATCAAGGAATCTCTCGACCAGTACATCATAGGCCAGGACAAGGCGAAGGTCGCCCTGTCCGTGGCGGTCTACAATCACTACAAGCGCATAAGGACCAAGGAAAAGACCGGGCCAAATAACAAGAAGCCGAAAGAGGAAGACGTCGATCTGCAGAAGAGCAATGTCCTTCTCATCGGTCCCACCGGCGTGGGAAAGACATTCCTTGCCCAGACCCTCGCAAGGACTCTCAAGGTGCCGTTCGCCATCGCGGACGCGACGACGCTGACGGAAGCAGGCTACGTGGGAGAAGACGTTGAGAACATACTCCTGAGACTTATCCAGGCGGCTGATTACGACGTGGGCCTCGCGGAGACCGGAATCATATACATCGACGAGATAGACAAGATCTCGCGCAGAAGCGAGAACAGGTCAATCACGAGGGACGTATCCGGAGAAGGTGTCCAGCAGGCTCTGCTGAAGATTCTGGAGGGAACCATATCCAATGTTCCGCCTCAGGGAGGGAGAAAGCATCCCAACCAGGAATTCATCCAGATCAACACCGAGAACATACTGTTCATATGCGGCGGCGCTTTTGACAATCTGGACCAGATAATCGAGCAGCGCAAGGGGCAGTCGGGAATCGGCTTCAGCAGTAAAATAAAGAACAAAGCCGAAAAGCTCAAGGATGCGATCTTCGCTGACGTCACAGCACATGACATCGTGAAATACGGTCTGATCCCCGAGCTCGTGGGCAGGCTGCCGGTGATAGTAGGGCTGGAGAATCTGGACAGAGAAGCCCTCATAAGGATCCTTTCGGAGCCAAAGAACTCCCTGGTGAAACAGTACCGCAAGCTCTTCGAAATGGACGGAGTCGAACTGGAATTCGACCCTGACGCGCTTGAAGCTGTCGCTGACAGGGCCATCGAGAGAAACACCGGGGCCCGCGGACTGAGATCGATTCTGGAGGAGACCATGACTTCGATCATGTTTGACATCCCGTCACACAAGGACGTGGAGAAAGTCATCATCACGAAGGACTGCGTCCTGAACGGCGAACAGCCGAAGCTTGTGCTCAAAAAGAAATAACGGGAAATGCCCGGCGTGACGATTCATGCCGGGCATTGTTGCATTCTTTCTGTTTCTTCCCGCAAGGAAAATGTTTCGCTGAAATATATTTTTCGTCTTGACAAAGATTTTTTCAGGTGATATAATAACCGCTGTCGACGGCAGATATGCTGTCACATGCGGAAGTGGCGGAACAGGCAGACGCGCACGTTTGAGGGGCGTGTGGGCAACCGTACGGGTTCAAGTCCCGTCTTCCGCATTTTTTCTTTTCCATCACAAAAGGGGTGCATCGCGCACCCCTTTTGTCATCTTTGGATAACGTTATCCCTTATTTCGGGAAAGCCTCGGTCCAGAACTCTGCATTGTAAATATCGTTGATCAGATATGTCGCAGTGCAGCTGTCAGCGTCGACGTATACATAGGAGATTTCGTTGTCGCCGGTGTATGTGATCGGATCTCCCAGGATATACGAATTTAGATATTCACCGTCATATGAGTAGTAGTCGCATATGAACTCTATCCTGTCGCCTTCCAGAAGCTCAGGCTGGTTCTTTGCAAGGACCTGGATGTCCTCATCCTGGTAAACTGTGCGGGCGCCGGCGATGTATCCGTCAGGAGTCTCGTTATCGAATACGATTATAAGTTCCGCTCTCTCGCCGTTAAGAAGGACGGGGATCCTTCCGGTCACGGACCAGGCGTTGCCGTCAACAGACTGGGAGACGAAGTAATACGGAACCACCTGGTTGTCGATGGCGAGCCATGTTCCGTCATATTCGGCAACAAGTGCGCCGTCGTTCGTGAATGTATATGTATTGTCAAGACCGAAGTCGATGAAGCCCTCGCCGTCGTCATAGAATACGTTGAGCTGCACGTCATGCACCATTCTCCACTGCTGTTCCGTCAGTCTCATGACATACTGGCCGCCGGACTTCGTCCATACGAGCTTGGAGGCGTCCAGCTGGTTGTCCGTGAGATAAGACGTCATTGAAGTCAAGTCTATACCCTTTCCGAAGAAGGATGACGTGTTGCCGGAACTCAGTCCGAACAGTCCGGAGAAGTCACCGCCGAGCAACGACCCGAGCAGATCTGAGACATCACCTGAAGATGCTGTGGACTGACCGCTGTAGCTGCCCAGGAGCGAGCTTATGGGCGAGGATGTTCCGCCTGCGACTGCCTGTCCGGAAACTTCGACACTGGCGAATGATTTCAGGCACTGGGTGTAGTCGCTGTCCATGCCGAGGCTTTCATATGCCTTGACGGCGGTGTTCACGTTGGATGTCTTTTTGTACGGGAAGTATATTGCTAGTCCGTAAGCGTTCGTTATCGAAGATGAAGTCCTGTTGTACTTGACCGCGTTCAGCAGAGTGGAGGCGAGAGCCTTGGACTCCTCGGTGTTGAGATTATATGCCATGTGAACGAGGTCTATCTGGTCGATCTTCGTGTCCGCAGCGAATTCTCTCGTGTTCGCGCGGGCATCGGACACCGTCTTGTACTCGTTGTTCTTGATCATGGACGCGGTGTCTTTTGCGAAAGCGCTGAATTTTGAGGGGACCGTGGCTCCGAGTTCCGCCAGGTCAACGACTGAAAGGGTTGTATCCTGGCCTCTGCACTGCTGGTTGCATACGGTAACGAAATCATCCGCGATGTTCTTGCCTATCTCAAGCGTGGACATGGAAGGGTTTGCTGCAAGAGATGTCAGCCAGTTGGTGTAATACCAGCCCACGCCGGGCTCGGTCTCTTCGGAAGCGATCATGTAGTCCGCATATTTCTCGAGCATCAGGCCGTTTTCAAGAGTTGCCATGAGGCATGCGTCGAATCCGATGAAATCGAATTTCGTGTTGGCGTTCTTGAGGGCTGTGTTGATGGCAGCAAGGCTCATGGAACCCGAGGATTTATACTTCTCGTCATATCCGTACCCTGATATGGATCCGCCGCCGTGGTCCCAGAAAATGAGGATATTGCGGTTCGACGGATAATTCTGGGTACAGTAGTTTATGAACCGTGTGAGGGTGGTCCCCTTGGTCATCGACTCTGACCCGTCGTTGTCAACGAGCGTGCGGAGCTTTCCATTCCCCTCGATCCTGAAGATCTGGTTGTACTGGTTAGACACCACGTTGTTTTTCCACTGCTTGCATCCGCCTGTATATACAATGATATCGATGTTGTCGGAAAGCGTAGCGGAAGCCATTTCGGAAAGGTCGGCTGTTGCCATTCCGCTCTGGGACTCAAGGTCCGTGCCGCACATGTAAACCATGATGGTCACGCGGTCGTTCCTGTTATTGTAGATCTTCGTATACTTGTCTCTGGCCGCAGGGGCAACTGAAGTGTTCAGCTTGCCGGTGTTGGCCGACGTGACCCATCCCCCCGTCGAAACGGAGGAGGTGTTTCCGATGGCGCTCGAGTAACCGCCGAACAGTCCGGAAAGGAGAGAACCGACGTCTGTGACCTGACTGCTGGTGTCCACCGTGTTGTTTATCGGTGTCGTATCGACCGGTGTATCGGTATCCGTAAGGCCGCTCAGGTCAACATTAAGGATATTGCCGAGGGAACAACCGTTTCCGCATCCGAACCTGGAAATGAGGAACACTGCCGCGATCACTATGATGATTATGATGATCGGGCTCTTGCCGATACCCCTCTTTACGTTGCCGCCTTCACCCTGAGTGTTCTGGGTGCTCTGGAGAGGAGTGCCCTGGCTCTTGAATTCCTGCTGAGGTCTCTGGGCATTTTCCCTCTGTGCCTGCTGTTCTTTTCTCTCAGCATAGGCGTCAGATTTTCCTACCGGTCCGGTATTGAGGCCTTCGCCCTTTTTCTCTACGGGCTTGGCCTGTCCGGTTATTTTCTTTCTTCTGGGATTATTGTTCATAAATTTGCCTCCGTTCGATGTATTTCCGTTCTGGAGTTCTACAATAGGATTCTATCACAAAAATTTTTCATACTCAATAGGCACTTGAAAAAACATGAAAACGGTGTTCTCGCCTGCCCCGGCATGCTGACAGATATATATACTCTAATCGGAAGGATTTTTCCTGTACCGGCCGGTTTTTCGGTTGACTGCCGGGTTCTTTGCATGATATAATAATATGAGTTATTGTGCGAACAACACAGGAGATAAATGATGGAAAAAACTGCCGATTCCAGGCCGAAAAACCGGTTTTCCCGGGGCGATCTCATAGTCATGATCGCCGTTGCGGTCGTGCTCGCGGCATCTCTCCTGATAATGTTCACCGGAAGATCCGGAAAGATATGCAGGATAACCGCAGACGGCCAGCAGACCGTCTACAGTCTTGAGACAGACAGAAGCCTCACCCTGATTTCCAACGGATATACTCTTTTCGTTGAGATCAGGAACGGCGAGGTCACCGTAACGGAAGCAGACTGCCCCGACAGGGTATGCGTAAGGACAGGAAAGATATCCAGGGCAGGCCAGTCCATCATATGTGTCCCCGCAAAGATAGTCATCGAAGTGACGGGAGGTGAGCCGGGTGAAGACCTTGTCGCAGGATAGAGCCACTGTCAGGCTGGTGTACGATGCCGTATTCCTCGCCGCGGCGCTGGTGCTGTCGGCTGTGGAAGCCCTGGTCCCGATATCAGCTATACCGATACCGGGGTTCAGGCCCGGGCTTGCCAATATCGCGATCTGCGCAGCCTGCTTCAGATATTCTCCCCTTGACGCAGGGATCATATCCCTTGCCAGATGCGTTATAATCTTCCTTCTCTTCGGCAATCCGGTGTCCCTGGTGTTCTCGCTTTCCGGAGCTGTACTCTCCCTCGCGGTCATGAGCATACTGCGGAGCAGGCACATAGCGCACCGTTTCAGCTTTATCGGCATCTCGATCCTCTGCGCGCTGGCCCACAACACCGGACAGGTGCTGGCATGCGTGATCATGCTGGGAAACCCTGCCGCATCCTACTTCCCGGTGCTTGCCGTATCGTCCCTTGTCTTCGGATCACTGACCGGCCTCATACTCAATCTGCTTTACAAACAGGTCATATACAGAAACAACGACAGCTATACCTCTTTACGAAAGGAAAACCTATGAGCAGCGAAAAAAGCGGAAAAATCATGAAAATCATCACGGTATGCGCGTTCGCGCTGGCTGCGGTACTGCTTGTCCTTTCCCTGGCGGGAGTCTTCACTCCCTCAGCGAATTACAGGGACTTCAACTATTTCGCAATGGACACCTATGTTACCTTCCGTCTTTCCGAGGAAGGAAAAGACGGAAAGCTTTCCGACAGTTACCTCAAAGAGGTGGCTGACAAGTGCGCCGGAATCCTCGCTTCCATAGAGTACTCCATTTCATCACACAGTGAAAAAGGAGAGGTCGCATCGCTGAATTCCGACGTGAACGTCATGGTCGGCGCAAGCGACACGCTCCTTTCGGTACTGAACACCTCCGACAGGATAGCGAAGCTGACGGACGGAGCCTTCGACTATACCCTGGGGGCCCTGACCGATCTCTGGAACGTGTCCGGAGGAGGTCCCAAGCCGTCAGCCAAGGATATTTCCTACGCCATGACACACACCGGGACCGACAAGTTCAGGATCGGGGAAAAGACCATACAGAAGACCGA
>CACZSC010000079.1 GCA_902783755.1 uncultured Ruminococcus sp.
CAGCCTACAGGCGGCAGCGAGATATTCGAGAATCTCCTGAAGATCAGGGAAGGCGATGTATTCATCGCGATCAGTTTTCCGAGATACACGAAGAGGATAGTCAATGCTACGGAATACGCGTCCAGGGCAGGCGCCAAGGTCATCGCTCTGACCGACAGCAGGTATTCGCCTATTGTTCCGCATTCGGATATCGCGCTTCTGGCGAAGAGCGAGATGGCGTCATTCGCCGATTCCCTGGTGGCTCCTATGAGCCTTATCAACGCCATGATAGCCTACATAGGCAAGATAAAGCACGAACAGGTCACGGAAACCCTCGGGAAGCTTGAGCAGGTCTGGAAAGAATACGATGTCTATACCAGCTTCAGAGATGACAAATAAAGGAAAAAACAGAGTCGCGGTGATAGGCGCCGGACCTGCCGGGATGATGGCCGCCATAACATCAGCCCGGTGCGGAGCGGATGTGACTGTATTTGAGAGAAATCCGTTCGCCGGGAAAAAACTCAGGATCACGGGCAAGGGCAGGTGTAATGTCACCAACGATTGCGCGCCGAGGGAAGTTCTGGAAGCGGTTAAGAGAAATCCGAAGTTTCTATACAGTGCCGTTTACAGATTCACTCCCGCCGACACCATGTCGTTTTTTGAAGAGGCCGGAGTGCCGCTCAAGACGGAGCGCGGACACAGAGTGTTTCCGGAGTCTGACAAGGCTTACGACATCCAGCAGGCCATGGTCAGGGAGATGACAGAAGCCGGCGTAAAAACCAGATACAAGACAAGGATCGACCGTGTGTATAACGACGGAAGATCATGGGTATTGTGCTGCGGCGAAAAAAAGTATGCTGCTGATGCGGTAGTACTGGCGACCGGAGGCGTTTCATATCCGGGGACCGGATCCACAGGAGACGGATTCGCGATGCTGAAAAGGCTCGGCATGAGGATAACCGAACTTCGTCCGTCGCTCGTGCCGGTGAATACCGAAGAAAAAGTCGGGGAACTGTCAGGCCTGACCCTGAAGAACGTCACTCTTTCAGTACTGTACGGTAAAAAATGCGTTTTCAGGGAACTTGGCGAGATGCTGTTCACCCATACCGGAGTATCAGGCCCGCTGGTCCTGTCGGCATCCGCCAACATGCAGGATCATCCGGTGTCGGAATATGCCATGAGGGTGAATCTGAAGCCCGGCATGAGCAGGGAAGAACTTGAGGCGAGGGTCGTAAAGGATCTGTCGAAATATTCAGCGAAAGATTTCGTGAACTCGCTGTCCGATCTGCTGCCGCAGAAACTGATACAGTACGTGGTCGGCATGACCGGCATAGATCCGAGAAAGAAATCAAGAGACGTTTCAAAAGCCGAGCGTATCAGACTTTGTGATCTGCTGTCGGCGCTGCCTTTCACACCGTCTTCATTCGGCTCTCTGGATGAGGCGGTCATAACGAGAGGCGGTGTTGAAGTAGACCAGATCAACCCGAAAAGCATGGAGGCCATCTCCTGGCCCGGACTGTTCGTCTGCGGGGAGATGCTGGATACCGATGCGTATACCGGGGGATTCAATTTACAGATAGCTTTTTCAACGGGAAGGCTGGCGGGAGAATCAGCTGCCGGTTTTGCCGAAAGAGAGAATACAAAAGAACCGGAAGAGGAAAGAAAAGTGGATTTTTCCAAGATAAGAGTTGCCATAGACGGGCCCAGCGGTGCGGGTAAAAGCACTATCGCAAAACTGGTGGCTGCCGAAACCGGCCTGATATATGTTGATACCGGATCCCTCTACAGGGCTGTCGGTCTCTATATGGCAAGGCAGGGCACAGACGCCTATGACGAGGAGACAATTGTGGCCAGCCTGAAAGATGTCGATATAAAGCTTGAATACAGCGAGGGAAAACAGCATGTCATCCTGAACGGTGAATGTGTCGACGGACTGATCAGGACCGAAGAAGTGTCATATTATGCTTCTGCCGTTTCAAAGATCCCGAGGGTGCGGGAATTTCTGATGAACCTGCAGAAAAGCCTTGGGGACGCAGGCGGAGTCATTATGGACGGACGGGATATCGGGACCGTCATTATCCCGGATGCCGAGGTCAAGATCTTCCTTGTGGCGGATGCTGAGGAAAGAGCCCGCAGACGCTACGCAGAGCAGATCGAGAAAGGGCTGGACGTCACGTACGAAGAGGTCCTCCAGAGCATCATCGCAAGGGATCAGCAGGACAGTTCCCGTGACGTTGCGCCTCTAAAGCCGGCGGACGATGCGGTGACTCTCATAAACAACAGGACGATCGAAGACGCTGTGAATTTCGTCATCGGTCTGATGAAGGAAAAAGCAGGGGAATAGGACAAAACTACAGGCAGCTGGAGGTTCATTGATATGGGCTTTTACAGTAGAATATACAAGATCTTTGCGAAGCCGCTCAGAGCTTTGTACCGGATCCGCACAGTCGGCGAGGAGAACATCCCCGAAGGTGCGGCGATCATTGCTGCCAACCATCTGTCCTTCTCAGACGTGCTTGTTATCTCATCAGCTGCTCACAGGCAGGTGAGGTACATGGCAAAGGCCGAACTGTTCAAGACCCCGCTGAAGCCTCTTCTGGACGCTCTGGGAGCGTTTCCCATCGACAGGAGCAGGTCCGACGTGGGAGCTATAAGAAAGTCCATAAAGCTCCTAAGGGACGGCAAACTGGTTGGCATCTTCCCGCAGGGCCACCGCAGGGGCAGAAAGGATCCCAGAACGACCGAGATCAAGCACGGAGTCGGTATGATAGCATTCCACTCAAGAGCTTCCGTGATACCTGTGTTCATCGACAATAAAGGGCTGAAGACCAGGATGTTCAAGGTTAATACCGTCATTTTCGGGAAACCGATAAAGGTGGAGGATCTGGCGTTCAAGGGCGGCGGGAAAGCGGAGTACCTGGTAGCGTCCAGGAAAATATTCAGGAAGATATGCGAACTGAAGTACGGGCCGTTCGAAGACTGGGATGACAAGTTCAAAGAGCCTTTCCTTGTTACACTACCAAAAGAAGAGGAGACCAAAAATTGAGCATACGCATCGCAGAGCATGCAGGATTCTGCTTCGGGGTCAGACGCGCCGCGGATACGCTTGAGCAGGAGATCGAACGGTGCGGTGACGGCAGACGGATCCTTACGCTGGGCAGGCTTATACACAACGACTGGTATATCAGCCGGATGAAGGCACGAGGCGTCGAGGAGATCAGCCGGGATGATGTTGACAGCATCATCTCAGAGGCTGACAAAGGCGCAGGGATTTCCGTTATAATCAGGGCCCACGGGGAGAAGAAGGACATACTTGAAAAGCTTAGAGCATGTGCGGAAAGGAATCCCGGATTCCGTCTTCTGGACTGTACCTGCCCGTATGTAACGAAGGTCAGGAGCATAGCTGAGGAGAACTCGGGAGACGGGGATCACTTTATCCTGCTGGGCAGCAAAACCCACCCTGAAGTGGAGGGAATAATGAGCTGCGCCGGATCCGGAGAGGTCCTTTCGAGCTATGAAGAGGTCGAAAAGTGGATCGCTGAACACCCGGATTTTGACCGGTGTGGTAAATGTCTAAAAATCGCTGCACAGACAACTCAAAATTTAGACCTTTGGCGAAAAAGTGTGAATTTATTTAAAAAGGTCTATACAAATGTCATTATTTTTGATACAATATGCGGTGTAACTAAAATGAGGCAAGATGAGGCCTCGCGGCTTTCCGGAGAGTCTGACGCCATGATCGTGATAGGCAGTCCGGACAGCTCGAACTCATGCAAATTAAGGGATATCGCGCGGGAAAAATGCGCTGATGTCTACTTCATTTCCGATGCTTCACAGTGTCCGAAACTGGATGTCGGAAACATCAGACTGTCAATTACTGCCGGTGCTTCAACACCGTTCAGTTTAATAGAGGAGGTATATAAAACAATGAATGAGCAAAACGAAAACTTTGCTGAATTGCTCGAAACTGCTTTCAAAACTTTAAATACAGGAGAAATCGTTGAAGGTATCATCACGTCCATCACCCCCACCGAGATACATGTCGACCTGGGAACGAAGACGACCGGCGTTATTGCACACGACAAGGCTACAGATGATCCCCAGGCAAAACTGGATCAGCTGTTCAAAGTCGGCGATGTTATCAAGGCCAAGGTTGTCAAGGTCAGTGATATAGACGGTATCGCGACCCTCGACAAGACAAGAGTCGACAACGAGTCTCACTGGGAAAAGATCGTTGAAGCGAAAGACACCAACGAGACACTTGAAGGAAAAGTTGTAGAAGTAGTAAACGGCGGAGTGATCCTCTCCACAAATTCAGTAAGAGTATTCATCCCCGCATCTCTTTCGGGACTTCCGAAGGGTGCAGATCTCCATGAACTGCTCAACACTACACAGAAGGTCAAGATCGTCGAGATCAAACCCGAAAGAAAAAGAGCGTATGCTTCCATCCGTGCCGTACAGCGCGAGGAACGCAGAGCAAAGCAGGAAGAGTTCTGGAACACCATCGAGGTCGGTAAGGAATTTGACGGCGAAGTCAAGAGCCTGACAGATTTCGGCGCGTTCGTAGACCTTGGCGGAGTTGACGGAATGGTCCACACTTCGGAGCTGTCCTGGAGAAGGATCAGACATCCGAAGGAAGTCGTGTCAGTCGGCGACAAGATCCATGTGTTCGTGAAGTCGTTTGACCGTGAAAAATCGAGGATCTCCCTCGGATACAAGACAGACGCGATGAATCCTTGGACTATCTTCACTTCTCAGTATAACGAGGGTGATGTGGTTTCAGTAAAGATCGTAAGTCTTATGCCTTTCGGTGCGTTTGCCGAGATCCTTCCGGGATGTGACGGCCTGATCCATATCAGCCAGATCACAGATCACAAAATCGGCAAGCCGGATGAAGTGATCCAGGTCGGCCAGGTCGTCGATGCCAAGATCACCGCTATTGACAACGAGAACCACAAGATCAGTCTTTCGATGCGTGCTCTGATCGAGCCAGAGACACCTGCTGAAGCTCCCGAGGCACCGGTTGAAGAAAGAAAACTGGTCTATTCCGATGATGAACCAGTAGCCGAGGCTGCCGAAGCTGTTGCTGAAGAAGCAGCGGAAAAAGCAGAGACCGTAGCCGAAAAGGCCGCAGAGGCTGTCGAGGAAGTCAAGGAAGCTGCAGAAAATGTCATCGACAAGGCCAAGGAGGCTGCAGAGGAGGTCAAAGAGACCGCCGAAGCCGTTGCTGAGGATGCCAAAGAGACGGTGAAAGAGACTGTTGAAACTGTCGTGGAGCAGGCCAAGGAAAAAGACAGCGAAACAAAGGAAGCAGTCAAGGAGACCGCAGAGGCTGTCGTTGAAGAGGCTAAGGAAAAAGCAGCTGAAGTTAAAGAAACAGTCAAAGAGACTGCTGAGACCGTTATAGAGCAGGCCAAGGAAAAGGTCGCCGAAGCAAAGGAAACTGTCAAGGAGACTGCGGAGACTGTTATAGAGCAGGCTAAAGAAAAGGTTAGCGAAGCAAAGGAAGAAGTCAAAGAAGCAACTGAAGCTGTCGCTGAAAAAGTGAACAAGAGAGTCAGAAAGACCGC
>CACZSC010000080.1 GCA_902783755.1 uncultured Ruminococcus sp.
ACCTGACCACAGAGCAGGCCATCCTCATCACCTACAGAGGACTCAGCGCCCTGAAGAAATAAGGCAAAGTGAATATGCAGAGACCGGTGGAACGAAAATCTGCCGGTCTTTTTTGCTGCGGAAACTCAACATTTCCTGATGATCATGGAGGAAAATGTGCAAAAATAAATATAAAGGGGGTTTAATATTACATCAATATTACAGATTTCCTGAAAACTTGCACTACATATATCACTATTGTATAATCGGCATATCTAGGGGGTATTATGCCCTTTTGATGAAAAACGCAAACTAACAGGTTACAGGAGCAGCAAAAAAGAATGAAGAAAATTCTTTCAGTCATTCTTGCTCTTGCCATGATCATGTCATGCGCAGCGGCCGTTTTCGCCGTCGACCGGACGTCGAACACGACTGCAAACCCCGACGAGTCCGCTTCAAAATACTATGATGCGGTACAGTTCCTCGTCTCATATGGCATAATGCACGGCAAGGGCGACAAACTCGGCGTTTATGACAACATAAAACGGTACGAGATGTCGCTGTTCGAGGGACGTCTGATGACAGGCTGGACTGATGATTCGGCCTGGGAGGACGGCACTCTGAACAGCAGCAAGTTCACTGACCTCGAAGGCACCGCGGCTGCAAACTTCTACGGAGCTATCTCCTATGTAAGCCAGAAGGGTGTCATCGAAGGCTACGGTGACGGCAGATTCGGACCTGAGAATCCGATAACCTACCAGGACGCTCTGACGATGACAGTGAGAGCTCTCGGGTACAAAGGACTCTCATATCCATGGGGATACATCGAGAAGGCCGTCAATCTCGGCCTTACGGCAGGTATCAACGGAGTTGCCTTCACCGACAACCTCAAGAGGGAAGTGGTCGCGCAGATCATCTACAATGCCCTGTTCTGCACCAACAGCGACGGTGACACCTTCGGTGCCAGAAACTACGGTGTGGACGGCGCGTGGATGAACGTCATCATCGTGAGGACCGACTGGCTGAGCGACACAGTAGCGGCAGGATACGTAGGGTTCTCAGAGTTCAAGGCCGACGGTTCGATCGGGAAAGCGATACACTACGTCCCGGGAACGGAATTCGGTTTCACGGGCGAGCATGACGACGAGATCGCCTTCGCGACCGTATATCAGGTCGTGTTCGACGGATCCCACGTCCGCGCATTCAAATCGCTGGAACTCGATCCCGTGAAGAACAGAGGCCGCCTCGAAGTCACGACGAAGGGATATCCCATCCAGGCATTCCTCTCTGATTTCGAAATAGTTTCCGCATACTCAGGAAGATTCAATTCAAGCGAGCTCATCATCGCCGACGGACTCGGGGAGATCGAGGCGGGCGGAGCCTACAGCGAGATATACGCGCTGGACTGGGCGACCGGCAACATCTTAAGGCTCAAGGGCAACACCGGGTACAATATCGAATGGTATTACCACCAGGGGCTTGACGAATACTTCCAGCTTCAGCTCGACTACGACGGAGATATAGTAGGCATCCGCTGGATGACAGAGGCTGAGCGCGCGTCGCTCCCGTCCCTCGTGAACGGCGAGTACATCTTTGACACCGAACGCATCAGCTACCTCATGACAGTCGAGGACGACGCCACGGATCTCAATGCGTACGCAACGCTGAGGATCTTCGATACAGACGGAGACAACACGGCCGAATATGCCATCTACGACGAGTACAGATTCGGCTCCATGAGCGCAGGCACCATGGAATATGAAGGACTCGACGGAAAGGTCAAGACAGGTCCCTCCTATGTCCTGTATGACTATACGAACGCGGCGATGGGAACCATTTCCGTGGCTCTCGAAGTCCCGCAGGAATACACATGGTTCACTCCGGGATACGGTCCGGAGACTGACGCGGAAGGCAATCTGATCCCCGGCCAGTACCTGATCTGGGGATACAAGCCCGCTACCGGAGAACTGACGGTAGTAGAGAAGATAGGCGAATATACAGCAGGCGCGGAATCCTATATCGGCCACGGCTATGTCAGAGGATTCAACGCAGGCTCATACAATATCACAATCGGGGAAGAAAAATTCAGCTACAACTATCCGCAGCTGAAGGGATCATTCACCGAGAGCATGATGATGGGTCATTCCGCCCATACCGACAGGATCGGATACGAGGCCTGGCCCGCAGTTGCGAACAGGTTCCTGAAGGACACTTTCAACCAGTACTGCGAATATGTGGTGGTGGATGAAAGGATAGCGTACATCGAACCTTACGGCGGCACTGACAGCCTGTTCATAGTCGAAGCGTACGCAGGGCTTGCCGAGGACGGGACGCTGGTGGTATGGGGCTACGACCTCGGAAACACCACAGACCCGCAGATAACACAGCTCAGAGTGAATTCCTTCGACGGATGGATCAACGGTGACTGGGCTTACTACAGCTCAAAGAACCTTGACGCGATCAAGGCGGCGTTCACTCACGGCGCCGTATACCAGATCCTGTCCTACGATGAAGCGGCAGACGCATACAACGTCAAGGTGGTCGCGAACGAGACTGTGGCCAACGGTTACAAGACCGTGGGAACACCGATTACCCTGACATACCAGAACGCAGTCGTGGGCATCATGCATACCAACGACGCGGGAAGGACGCAGGGCGGTTCCGTATCCACGGATTACGCCACATCCATGAGAAGGATGGCGGATACTGACAGATACACCTTCATTCTCGGCGGCGAGGGCAAGCTGGCGACACTTCCGGTGATCAGATATGAAGGAAAAGTCACCAAGGACACATGGCACGTCACCGGTTACGCTCTTCCCGGCAGCACGGCAGGCAACTGGCTCATCTACGTTGAGCATCCGGATGACATTTACGGGTTCGGATCCAAAGCCGAGCAGGGCGTGAGCGTGGTGCTCTTCCTTGAATACGGCGCGACAGCCGCGTTTGACAGCCTCGCCGGCAAGAACTACCTGAAGGGCGGAGTCGTATATACGGCACACGTCATGGACCTCATCACGGGCAAGTTTATGGAAGTCGAGGCTTATACGGCCAAGCTCAAGCCGGCCAACTTCGGAGGAGACCTGAACAAGACCGTCGGCGTCGATTCCGGCGAGGGCGAGATCCAGGACGGATACTACAACTACCCGTTCATGCACTTCTACCATCTGGCAGGAGAGGCATATATAACATACAACGGAAAGATCATAGACGACACGCCGGTGAATCCCGCGATGGTACCGGAACTCATCAAGAGCATGACCAACGCGGACGGTTCACTGTTCCAGAACGGCCTGTTCCGTGAGGACGGTGTCGTCACAGCCAAGTACAACGGAACGGTCGCCACCATCGACCAGATGTGGAACAAAGGCTGGGGCGGCTGGGACGCTCCCAAATACCAGGGATTCGCTCCAATTGCCGTTAACAACCGTCTGACCCACAGGGAACTGGGTGATGAATTCAATTCATACTTCAGGCTTGCTGGCGTCGGCATGGCAGCCGGAGACGGCGGCGGAACAGTAGGCAAGGGTTCCATATTCATCTGGGCGCTCACGGAGTCCAACGGGCGTCTCGGAGTGCACCACGTGGCCGTTGACGACGGCGGCGGAAAGAGCCTTAAGACAGACTCTCAGTACACATATTCGTGGAACCTCATCCAGCCGCAGCAGATGCTCCAGCTGTTCGGAGACACGAGAAGCAACTCCCAGAGCTACTGGTACACGATGCTGGTGCATGAGAACGGCTCCAATACGGGCAAATCCGCGAATGACCTCTCATACTGCATAGTATACGCATACGATTTCGGAGACGATCCGATGCTGACCGACGAAACGTTCGATCCGGCAGCCCAGCCGTTCACATTCGGCCTTGGGCTCGAAAAAGTCGCTCCGTTCAACACGCTTTTTAATTAACTCCACAACCTGTAACTGAATAAAAGGGCTCCGGCTGCTTCCGTGAAGAAGCGTCCGGAGCCTTTCTGCGCCATACCGTTTCCGTTATTTCTTTTCCGATTTTTCTATCTCGTTCTTGAGGTTCTCGAGCATTACGTTTATCTCGTCATCCACATATGTGATCTCGGACCAGAATTCCCTGGCAGATAGCCTCAGGATGCCCGTCCTCAGGGCCTGGAGCTGTATCATGCCGTCGGAAGTGACGACCCTCACCGAAAAATCCTTTCCTATCTGATATATGAGACGCTCGATGTAGGTGTCGCCGAGCTCCCCTTCCTTCGTATAGACCACTTTCAGTCCGTTGATCTCCTGCTTCCTCTCGACGGCGCCCTTCACGTTGTACGCGTCGAACACGACGATTATGTCCTTGCCGGTGAAAGCCCGGTAGTTCTGCAGGATGCCGCAGAGGTGCGTCCTGGCGCTCTCAAGATCCGTCTTTGCGATCTCCGACAGTTCGGGAGAGGCGAAGATGACGTTGTAGCCGTCGATTATGTACATGGATTTTTTGTATTTCGGGTTCTTCACGTTCGGTGAAACGGAGGTCTCCGCGGCCTTCGAGTATATCCTCCGCTTTATGGGCCCGAACTCCCGTTCCATTATGGCCTCCAGTTCCTTCTCATCGATCTTGACCGGTCTGGAGACGTATTTCACCTCAGAGCCGGAACCGGATGTCAGACGTCCGTCTGCGGTCAGGTGGGCATAGTCGCCGACCTGATGCCAGGGCACCACGAATCCGGAGCCTCTTGCGCAGAATACGGAGTGGGGAGGGTTGAACAGATCGGCCTCGGGATCATAGTTCGAGGCCTCTATGACCGCTTTTTCGTTGTGACATGGCAGATATCCCTCGAACCGCACTGTGAATTTTCCCTTGCCGTGGGTATAGTCGGACACCCTCAGGTGATAGTCTCCCACCGTTGCCACCGGCACCGTTCCGGTAAGGCAGGAGTATCCGGGCCTCGATTCGGTCTCCCGGAATTTCGCGTCCCTTGAAAGGATATCCGACATGGCTGTGCCGATGCATTCGGAAGGGACCTCCAGCCTGAAGCTGTAGTAGGGTTCGAGAAGTACGCACTTGCCTATGGATCTCAGTTTCATGAGCCCCTGACGCACGGCTCTCGACGACGCCTCCCTGAAGTCGCCGCCGGAGGTGTGCTTGAGATGGGCCTTGCCGGCGACCAGTGTGATCTTCACGTCGGTCAGCGGCGCGCCGCACAGCACGCCGCGGTGCCTCTTGTCCTCAAGGGCCGACAGTATCAGCCTCTGCCACGAGGTGGCGAGAAGATCCTCGTCTGCTGCGTTGTCTATGACTATCCCGGATCCGCTCTCAAGTGGCTCCAGCAGCAGGTGCACTTCAGCGTAGTGACGCAGCGGCTCGAAATGCCCCACGCCCACAACGGGAGCGCTTATGGTCTCCTTATACGTTATCTTCCCCTGGCCGAATGTGATGTCGTATCCGAACTTGTTCTTTATGAGCACGGTGAGGACCTCGCACTGTACCTGGCCTGTCACCTGTACGTTTATCTCTCCGAACCTTTCGTTCCAGACCAGCCTCAGCAGAGGCTCCTCCTCCTCAAGGGATTTCAGTTCCGAAAAGGCCTTTTTCGCGTCCACGTCTCTCGGAAGGACTATCCTGTATGTCAGCACCGGCTCGAAGAACGGGGACGAGCTGCGTTTCTCGGCACCGAGGCCCATGCCGATCTTCGCGGCTGAAAGCCCCGTCACTCCGCAGACCCTGCCTGCGGGGCATTTGTCGGCGGTCTCGTATTTCTCTCCCGAATAGAACCTCACTGATGTGATCTTTTCCTCGATCTCCTCGTCACGGTCCGTGATGTACCGTACGGGCTGGCGCACCGAGATCTCACCGCCGGTCATCTTCAGGAAGGTCACCCGGTTTCCCTGGCTGTCATGTGCTATCTTGAATACCCTGGCCGCGAATTCCGCGGGGTATTCCTTTGCTTCAGTATACGCATCGAAGGCGTAGAGCAGCTCATCTATGCCGCTGAGCCTGAGACCGCTCCCGAAGAAGCAGGGGAAGATCTTTCTTTCATTAACTGCTTTTCTGAGGCTGGATACGCTGATCGCGCCTGTCGCCAGATACTCGTCCAGCAGTTCTTCGTCCGCCATGGCGGCCTTCTCGCAGGCTTTTTTCATATCCGAGAAGTCTATGCAGCTGTCGGACAGGCTCCGGGTGATCCCGTCCATGAGCTCTTCAGGCGGAAACACCGACAGATCCATCTTGGTCACGAATATGAACGTAGGGATGGAATATCTCGAAAGCAGTTCCCATAAGGTCTCGGCGTGGACCTGGACGCCCTCTGTTCCGGATATGACGAGCACTGCGTAGTCCATGACCGATATGCCTCGCTCGGCCTCTGCCGCGAAATCCGTGTGCCCGGGAGTGTCGATCAGTGTGATCCTTGAATCTCCGGTCTCGAACATGGCCTGCTTCGAGAATACAGTGATACCGCGGTCTCTCTCTATCTCATGGGTGTCGAGATATGTGTTGCGGCTGTCCACTCTCCCGAGCTTTCTGATCTTTCCAGTCCTGTAAAGGAGAGCTTCCGAAAGTGTGGTCTTGCCCGCGTCCACATGCGCTATTATGCCTATAGTCAGGTCTTTCACCGCCGCTCTCCTTTCAGAAGTACTATTTTTTCACGATTTTAGCATATTTTTTTTGTTTGGTCAAAGAAAATTAAGGTTTCTCTAAGGAAATTATGATATAATCCAGTCAAAGAACAGAAGAAGGGCGTGAGAAAAATGCGGATACTGATCGCCTGCGCGGACAGGGATTTCCTTGAAGCATACGGCAGGCTGCTATCGGAAGAGTTTGAATATGTCAGGACTGCCTTCGACGGGACTGCGGTGCTGGGTCTCACAGCGGAGGAGGATTTCGACGTGTGCGTCATCGACGCAAAGCTGCCCCGGGTGAACTGGAGGACCGTCGTGTCGAGACTCGACATGAAGAAGATCCCCTCTGCGGTGCTGCTGTACAGGAAACTGACGTCCGGAATCCTGTGCGGGAAGGATCCGGTGACGGAATACGTTCCCCTGCCTTTCTCACCGGAGGAACTGACAGGCATCATAAGGAAGGCTGCAGGGTCATACGGCGTGAGGGAATCCTTTGAGTCCGGCGGGATCTCCGTCGAGATATACAACAACCGCATAGGCGGATGGCCGGTGACACTGGCAGAGAGGAACCTCATGAGATTCGCCTCGGACAACGACGGCACGGGCGGCGACGGCGCGGACATATCATATGCCATGTCCTGCACGGAGTCGCTGAACAGGAAACTTGAAAAGACGGGATATCCGCTCAGGATAAAATTCGTGAACGGGAAAGGATTCAAACTGGTGAGAAGCGATGAGTAAGGCGGACAAAAAGTTCTTATGGTACGCGATGCTTGCGGTGTTCGTGCTCCTGACGGTGATACTGGGAGTGATCAACATCGTGAATTTCACCATGGCGGCATCAGACGCGGACGCGCTGACCTCGAGGATCGCTGAGCAGCACGGAACGCTGAACGCGCAGGGTGACAAAAACGGAAAGAAGAATCCCCCCGGCTCCCAGGCACAGGATGCGGATAAAGAATTCCGGCCGGGCGTCATGGGACCTGATTCCCCCGAGATGAACAACTCGCTGAGATTCTTCACGGTAGCCTATCCCAAGGGATCCGATACCGGAGAGCTCATAGAATACAGGATGTCGGCGATCTCGGAATCCGGGGCGCTGGAACTGGCTGACAGACTGAAGAGTGAGGACATCGGCTGGACCAACGTCATATACAGGTACAGGGTCTATACCGAGGGCGGAAGGACCTTCGTCACGGTGGTGGATCAGGGACGGGAGCTGCACACATCCTACAGGATACTGATCATATCGGCGGTGGGATGGGCCGCAGGGCTGATCCTCAGCTACATCTTCCTCAGCCTCATAAGGAAAAAGATATTCGCACCGATAAACGACGCCGACAGGAAACAGAAACAGTTCATCTCCAGCGCCGAGGAGGAGTTCAGAATGCCCCTTACCGTGATCAGCGCCCAGAACGAACTCCTGGAGAAGGAGCACGGCATGAGCGAGGAGACGGCGTCCATCAGGAAACAGGTCGGGAACATGGGAAGAGTCATCAAGAAGCTCTCGAATCTGGCGATTTACGAAGATGACGCGGAAAACAGGGCGGACGTGGACCTGTCCGGTCTCCTGGACGAAAGGCTGGAGAGAAAAGCTCAGAAGTTCGCGGAACGCGGCATAAGGATCACGAAGGAGATCGAGGAGAACATCACGCTGAAATGCGACGCTGACGGAATGAAGAAGGCATTCGACGAGCTGGTGACCAACTCCCTCAAGTATTCGCTGACGGAATGCGGCATCAGGATGACCCGGGCGAACGACAGGATCACGGTGGTGTTCACGAATGACGCGGATCTGGACGACGGGCCCTGCGACATCGTGTTCGACAGGTTCACTACCCTTAAGAACGCAGCCGGGACCGACCCGGGGACAGGACAGAGAAACGACGGTCTGGGACTTGCGTACGTGAAGGATATCATAAAGAGCCACGGCGGAAGAGTCAGTGCCAAGGTCGAAAAGGGAACTTTCAGGCTCACGATAGCCCTGTAGGGCAGATCATAAAAGAACGGAAGAAAGGAGGTGGCGTGCGTGGACGCTGTTGCTGAACAGGCCGTCGGGATCGCAGAGAAGCCCGTTGTGGTGATGAAGCGGTATGAGCTTAAGTACATACTGTCAGCGGATCAGACGGAGTATCTTAAAAAGAGCCTGGAGGGACATATGCAACCCGACAGATACGGAAAGACTCCGATCGCGTCCCTGTACTACGACACCCCCGATTTCCGTCTCATAAGGACCAGCGTTGAAAAACCGGAATTCAAGGAAAAGATAAGGCTCAGGTCATACGGTCTTGCCACCGAAACCTCTCCCGTATATCTTGAACTCAAGAGAAAAGCCTACGGGATCGTGTACAAGAGAAGGGTGCAGACCACGATACCTCTCGTGAAACGGTTCTTCGCCGGGGAGGGCGACATATGCGCCGCGGGCCAGATAAACTCAGAGATAACCACATTCAGGGACTATTACGGGAACCTGGTCCCGTCCTGTCTCATCATATACGACAGGACGGCGTACTTCGAGTCCGGAGGGGACCTGAGGCTCACCATTGACGAGGATCCCAGATACAGGACAGACCATCTGAGGCTCACGGAGTCCATGGACGGTATCTCCCTTCTCGACGGAGGACAGACGATCCTTGAGATCAAGGTCCAGGAATCCATGCCTCTGTGGCTGACCAAAATACTTTCAGACGGACACATATACAAGGGAAGCTATTCCAAATACGGCGAAGCCTACCGCCAGCAGCTGCTTAAAGTTACAGGCAATTTCTGACAAAGTGAGGACGATCAAATGTTTGACTCCATCTACACATCAACAGTGACACCGGCGCAGTTCTTCCTGATGGCCGGGGTATCCATAGCGGCGGGATTCATCTTCTCATGGCTAATGAGCCTGAGGATCAGGTCCACCAAAAGATTCTTCCTCGTGACATCCCTCGTACCGTTCGTTGTCGCGGCGGTCATCACCTTCGTAAACGGCAACATCGGGGCGGGCGTCGCCATCGGCGGAGCGTTCACCCTGATCAGGTTCAGATCGGCCCAGGGAAGTGCGGACGAGATCGTTTCCGTCCTGATAGCCATGGGTTCGGGCATAGCGTTCGGAATGGGATATCTGGGGTACGGCGCCATAATCCTGCTGGGCCTCGGCGTAATATTCCTTCTGGTTTCGTTCCTGCCGATATTCGAACACCGGGGCAGGGCTTCAGAACAGCTGCTGAGGGTCACGATACCCGAATCCCTGGAATACACGGGTGCGTTCGACGACATCTTTTCCCACTATCTCAAGAAATATGAATCCGTGGGAGTAAAGACTACGGGAATGGGCTCCATGTTCAGACTTTCCTACAGGATAGTCATGAAAGATCCGAAAGAGGAGAAAGCTTTCATCGACGAGTTGAGGACGAAGAACGGGAATCTCGAGATAGCCATTCTTCCGTACGTGGAAGAGACCAACCAGCTCTGACAGAACGGGTAGTGGATATGAGAAACAAGATTTTTTGTCTGCTCATTGCGGCGCTGCTGTCAATGGCGGCGGCTCTCGCAGGGTGCACGGTAACGGATCCTCCGGAGGAGCCAGAGGACACCGGTGATACCGGCGGATATTTTTCGGACGGCGACTTCAGAGAGGCCTATCTTGAGGAGCCGGACGCCGTGATAACCCTTTCCGGCGGCACGGGTACACTCTCTGATTCCACAAGAGGTTCTTCCGGAACGGAGGTCAGGATAACTGCGAAGGGGATCTACCTTATACAGGGCGAGTCCGACGGTGTTCAGATCGTGATCGATGAAGGGGATAAATCGGGAAACATCTATCTCATCTTCGACAACGTGTCAATGAAAAACAACGGTTCCTGTGTATACGTGAAGGACGCCGACAAGGTGATCTTCCAGTCCGTTGGCACGTCGTCACTCGAGAACACCAAAGCCTCAGACGGGGCGATATACTCAAAGGATGACATAAGCTTCAGCGGTTCCGGAACGCTGAACATCATCTCGGCAAAGCACGGTATCGAAGGCAATGACGACGTAGTCATCACCGGAGGCGTGCTGAACATAACTTCCGCAAACGCCGGCATCAAGGCCAACGATTCCATAAGGATCGGCGGCGGTGAGATAAACATCACGTCGGGCCGGGACGGCCTTAAGGTGGACTCCGACGAGGGCACCGGATATTTCGTGATGACGGACGGCACTGTGACCGTGGACGCGGGGTACGACGCCGTGGACATAGGGACTTCGGAACCTGTGGATTATACGGGATTCATGTCCCTTGAGGGCGGTACCATCGTCCTTATGGCGGGCGGAGGACAGTCATATCCCCTGTCCGACAGGTCCCAGAAGGGCCTTAAGTGCGAAGGCAACATATACCTGAGAGGCGCGTCTGCAGACATCTCAACAGCGGATGACGGAGTCCATTCAGAGAAGAGCATACTCATCGAGGCGGGAGAGGTCAGCATCGCCTGCAGCGACGACGGGATATCCGCCGACGGGGCAGCAGAGATCTCGGGCGGCAGTGTGCGGATCACAAAAGCCTACGAAGGCATCGACGCGGAATCGGTGCTCATAACCGGAGGCAATGTCAGTATCGTATCCAGCGATGACGGTATCAATACGTCGGTGGAGATGGGATCCAGGACCGAGGGCATATCACTTTCCGGCAGATCATATACGGTGGGTGACGTGATAATATCCGGCGGGAACACATACGTGAACGCGGTGGGCGACGGCATCGATTCCAACAATTCCATATATATCGAAGGCGGCATACTGGTGGTGGAAGGCCCTTCCAACAGGAGCAACAGCGTGTTCGATTACGGCGACGGGGAAGAGTATGTGCTTTCTGTCACCGGGGGATATATAATCGCCACCGGAAACGGCGAGAGGATAAGCAACTTCAACGCAGGCACCCAGGCGTCGGCCCTGATATACCTGCCGTCACCGTCGGGATCAAAGATCTCGGTGAACGACGGATCGGAGTGGAGCGTCGAGCTGCAGAGATCCTTCGCATGCATCATTTATTCATCACCTGACATGGAGGAGGGCGGCACGTATACGCTGACCTCCGGAGAAAAAACCGAGGAATTCACACTGAACGGGCTGTACTATTCCAGTTTCGGCTATTAATGCCGTGGATCAGGAAGTTTACAAAGAAAGAAAAACACCTTTCCGGGATGATCCGCCAGATAAAGCGCTTCATCCCGGTACTGCAAAAAAGAGGTCGATGATTTGAAAAGATATATAAAGTCTGTATCAGCCGCGCTGATCGCGGTCATCGTTGCCGCCATGTCCGCGGCATGTATCTCTGCCGCCACCATCACGCAGGCAGATGCAGTGTTAAACTTCACGGATACGGGCGTAAGCCTGATCTCGGGAGGAACGGACGGTTACAAGACTGAAGGGACTACCCTTACGATAACAGAAGCGGGAACATACCTGGTCACCGGCAGCTGCCGGTCCGGTTCCATAGTCATAAAGAAAGGCGTCACCGGCGTGAAGCTGGTCCTGCAGGATCTGACTCTGTCCTGTGACAGCACAGCTCCTCTCCTGCTCAAGAAGGGAGCATCAGCGGACGTGATCATAAGCGGCAGAGTGGTCCTGACAGACCTTGAGGATCCGTCGAAGGACGGGACTGACGACAACTTCGAGGGAACTGCCGTCAAGGTCAACGGGGAAGGCGCGGTGCTCACGGTATACGGCAACGGTACTCTCGTGGCCGACGGGAGCCGGTGCAAGAACGGGATCAAGGCCGGTGAAGGCTCGAAGATCGTTATAAACGGAGCGAAGATCAGCGTCTCCGCCGCGAACAACGGCATCGCCTCCGACGGGTCCATAGAGATAAACGGCGGTAATATCGGTATCACCTGTGAAAACGATGGTCTGAAGTCCGAACCGGACGAGACCGCCAGCGAGGGAAAAATAACAATAAACGCCGGACAGATAACCATCGACGCCGGCGGCGACGGGATACAGGCCAGGTCATCAGTAGTCATCAACGGCGGAACGTTAAAGATCACGGCCGGATCCGACGGGATTCAGAGCTATGAGAACATCACCATCACCGCGGGTACTTTCGACATCACCTGCGGAGGCGGCAGTGGCTCCACATCATTCAACGATGATACCTTGAGCGCCAAAGGCATCAAGGTTTCGCCTGAGACCGATGAGGAAGACTTTGACGGTCTGATATCCATAAGCGGCGGGACATTCAGCGTGGATTCCGCAGACGATGCGATCCATTCCGACGGCAATGTGACCATAACGGGCGGGGTCTTCGCCATAAGCACCGGGGATGACGGAGTACATGCCAATAATGAACTGAGGCTCGGCACCGAGAACGGATACGAGAGAGATCCGGATTTCGAGATAAAAAAGAGCTATGAAGGACTTGAAGCCGCAAACATGTACATATACTCTGGAAGATACCGCATCCAGGCCAGCGACGACGGCATCAACGCCGCAGGCGGCTCATCCAACGGATCCGATTTCGGGTTCGGATGGGGCAATGATTTCGGCCGCGGAGGCGGAGGAAGACCCGGCGGCGGCCCCGGCGGCGGATTTCCGGGCGGAGGTCCCGGCGGCTTCGGAGAAGCAGGGGACTACAACATCTATGTATACGGCGGAGAGGTATATATAGACTGCACCGGGGACGGGATAGACTCCAACGGAGCCATCTATCTTTACGGCGGAACTCTTACCGTGCTCAGCATGCAGGCAAACGGAGACAACTCTCCTTTGGACTGCGAGAGCGAACTTGTTATAGAAGGAGCCACGGTATTTGGTGCGGGCAGCAGCGGCATGATGAGATCCGGACCTTCCGGACAGGCATATCTGCAGAGTTCCTCCCGCGTTGCTGCCGGTACCGTGATAAACGTGACCAGCGGTAACACCGTGGTATATTCCGAAAAACTGGTGAGAAACGTCAGCTTCATCATATTCTCCTCCCCGACGGTGTCCGGAAATTCCCTGACTACCGCAGGCAGCGTGGACAACTGCGTGAGCGACTCGTGGAAACACAGATGGGATGCCGGAACGTCCGCATCGGGCGTGATAACATATACATGCGAAAGCTGCGGCGCCACAGAAAGACAGTCATACGCGTCGGGCGCCCGGGAGGCCGAGAACATCACGGCTGAGATCGAAGTCACCGCGCAGAACACTGACGGACCTTCATCCTGGGCAAAGGACGAAGTGGAGGCAGCCATAGCGGAAGACCTGGTCCCCGAATCGCTCCAGAAGGATTACACTTCTCCCATAACCAGGGGTGAGGTGGCGGAAATGTTCATCAGCCTTCTCGAGAAAGCCTCCGGGAAGACCGTTGAGGAGATCATGGCCGAAAAGGGCGTGACGGTAAACGAAAACGCTTTTTCTGACACTGACGACAGAGCGGTGCTATGTGCAAACGCCCTCGGCATCATCAACGGCATGGGTGACGGAAGGTTCGCACCTGACAGCACCCTCAAGAGAGCCCAGATAGCCGCGATAATCAACCGCGTGGCAAGGGTGATGGGCGTGGAGACTTCCGGATATACACATGATTTCACTGATATCATAGGCAACTATTCATGGGCAGACAGCGAGCTGGGATGGCCGGTGCATGCTGGCATAATAAACGGTGTCGGCCAGGGCAGGTTCAGCCCGGGCGGAGACCTGACCACCGAGCAGGCGATACTGATAACGTACAGGGCCCTGAACGCTCTGAAATAAGTCCTGAATAACAACGGAAACAATGCATCTGTCAGCATACGGCAGGTGCATTTTTTCTGTTTATAAAAGCCATCTAATTAGCAATTTACACAAAAAACATTCCCTATATTTATATAATCATACGAAATGACAGAACGGGCCGGGAAATTGGCTTTTTTTACTGTAAAAAACAACGCAAAAATGATAGAATTAGACAGTGACAGATATCGTTGGATGATTCTGTAAAATAGCTTTCTCTGATTCTTTTTTACCTCATCACATACAGGGCGCTGGGCGCTTTGAAATAGTCAGCAAATACCTTGACATAGATCAGAATAACAAGAAATAAAAAGGAGAACCGCAATGAAAAAGCTTATTGCCATTCTACTGACAGTGATCTTCGTCATCTCGTGCTTCGGGATGACAACTGTTGCCGCGGGTGACGAGCTCCCGTTCTCAAGAGTGCTGTATATCCCGAAGACGGATACAGAGCCGAACCTTGAGGCGATCGACGAGTCCTGGGGCGAACCTCTGATCCACGTTAGCAAGGACCTCCCGGAAGCTGTCCTGTACAACTACTGGGATCCCAACAAGCCGAACCCGAACATCGGACAGTCCGAGCTTGCAAGATATCTTGAGACCAGAGACTACATCTGGGCTGAAGAGAGCGATTTCGATTTCTACTGCCTGTGGGATTCGAAGAACCTTTACATAGGCATCACATCCCCTGACTACGAACCCAGCGGCGCCGTTCCGAAATGGTCCGGCGACGGATGCCAGATGTGGATCAAGCACAGGAACGGCGTCCTTGACCCGTATGAGCACTATGATCAGGGAATGTACAGCATGTACTGGACCCTCGGCATGGACGACTATACCGTTCAGTACGGTGAGCTTGCTGAAATGCTTGAGCCGTTCCTCATGATTGAGGACGACGTCATGACGGCTATCGTCAAGATCCCGTTCACCGAGATCGGCATCAGAAAGAGCGAAGTCAAGGACGGACTTCCGCTGGCTATGGCTTTCATGAGAATCTCCTCCAGAGATTCCCGTGACAAGGGCTATGCCGGATATCTCCAGTGGGGATTCGAATACGTGATTACTCTTGTAATGGACGATCCCGCAGTTGAGAATCAGCCCCTTGAGACCGTGGCTCCCATAAACGCTCCTCCGATCTACGACGAAGAGCACCCCGGAGAGACGATAGCGCAGCACCAGGAAACCGAGCCTGTCACAACAGACGATACGACGGCTGAAGTCGAGATCAATCTTAACGGTGTTTCCAGCTGGGCTCTGACGGAAGTCGAAGCCGGCATCAAAGAGGGACTCGTTCCCGAGAATCTCCAGGCCAACTACACGTCTCCCGTATCGAGAGGCGCTGTCGCCGGGATGTTCATCAACCTGATCGAGAAGGCTACAGGCAAGACC
>CACZSC010000081.1 GCA_902783755.1 uncultured Ruminococcus sp.
CCGGTATACAGGCTTATTCTCACATTATCATCGGTCAATTACGGTTCACCTCTCATCTCCGCTTCCCTGATCCATCCGTCAAGAAACCTCATCTGCTCTTCCGTATGGAACCAGTGCTCCCCGCCTTCCATGACAGTGAGCCTCGCGTTGTGCTCTTAGGCGAACCGGCGGACGGATGCCGGAGATACAAGGTCATCTCCGCTCCCGTAAAGGATCTCTGTCGGAGCGTTCCAGCTAACAGGGTGTTCCCTGACATAGCGCAGATAATTCCACGAGAGAGTTTCCCCGGATGGAGTCGGTATGATACCCTTCGATTCCAGCTCCTCTTCGGTCACATCAGCCCATGTCATCATATCGAGGATCAGTCTCTCCATGTCGACGACGGGAGATATGAAATATGCCTTCCTAATGTACCTGTCCGCGCCAGAATTCATGGTGAAAAAGGCACCGATGGAGTTTGCCACAAGGGTTATCCCGGAATACTCCGTCCTGAGTTTTTCTATCGTTTTCCGAATCTCCTGGCCCGTCTCCCAGGGCGTGAACGTCGCATAGTCGAGGCCTATGACCCTGTGATCCGGGAAAAGCGGACGGTAATGCCCGCATTCCTCCGGCGAGCCGCCTTTCCCGTGTATGTACAATACGCATTTCCCCATATAAAAGCCTGCCTAGTTCTTGTTGTACTGCCTGAACTGGTATTCCATGTCTTCCCGCACTTCCCTGTCCTTCGCGATCAGGTCATCCAGCATTGTCTTCGCACTGTTCTCGCCCGATCTGTAGAATGATGCGAACACGGATTGGTTCTTGCTGATGGAATTGTAGAAGCCCATGGTGAAGATGCTTCCGTTGTCTCCGAGGGACCAGATAAGAGGGAAAGTATTGCCGTGGGTATCATGTATCAGCTGTATCATCTCGGCGTTCGCCGATTCCCTTGCGTAGCGTATCTTCAGAGTGGACTCATAGTATTTAGGTATGACGATCTCCTCGGTCTCCTGTGACATCTTCTCCAGCACTGCGCTGATGAAGTCCAGGGTGCTGAATGAGACCGTGCTGGGTATGAACCCCATCTCGGTGGTGTCGTTCACAGAGGAAATGTAGTTTGTCTGGTATTCGTCCAGTTTTGGATAAGGCAGCACGGCGAAGTTCAGGTCTGCGTTGGCGTACACCTCCGATTCCAGGGATCCCAGCCGCTGGCATGTCAGGAACAGGATCTTTCCCTCCACGAAGCATTCTATGGTATCCTGCATGTCGTTGTGTATGCCCACCGCCGTCTCGTCCGCGTTGAACAGCGACGTAAGCTTCTCGCACATCATCACGGAACGCTCGTTGTTCACCGTGATCTCGGGATACCCATCCTCGTCCCTTGTTATGTATCCCGGGTCTGAAGTCGAAAGGAACGGGATCATGGGTCCCCACCACTGCCACAGCACAAGGCCCCACTTGTCGCGCCTGTCGCGCTTGTGGTTGCCCTGATAATCCTGGTACGTGGGATGTGTCCCGTCCTCGCCGCCCTTTACTATGGTATACAGGGTATCGAGAGTCCAGTCTCCGTCCCTGACGATCTGGTAGATGGACTCGGGATCGCATCCTATCTCCGCGTAGTAGTCCTTGTTCATCAGGAGACAGTGGGTGTCTCTTATGATGTCTATGAAGTAGTCGCCGGCAAGCATGTATCTGGTATTCGTGTTGAGTGAAGCCGAACTCATCATGTCATCATACCAGTACTTCTTTTCAAAGTTGAAATATCGGCCATAGCTGGCGTCCAGCAGGAGGCCTTCGGTGCACAGGTTTATGATGCATATGTCATTTATTATGAGGTCTATGTCATCAGCGCCTGACTTTATGAGGTTCCTGGTATTCGCGACAGCCTCGTAGAACGGATAATCCGATTCGAGGAACGACAGCCGTATGTTCAGTTCCGACTCCACCTTCTGGTTCCTTGTCAGGGCGCAGGCCGCAGCCTTGTCTGCCTCCACCTCGTCCGACCCCTGGATGAGATAGTTCGAGGAAACGAATGCGGAGTTGAACACGTTCGTAGACGTGTGGACCGTGAACGTCTCCCCGTGGTAATCCAGGGTGTCAAGAATATCCACGGGCTCATCAGTATCCGTGTCCTTCGTATCAGCCGGACCAGGTCCGTTGCATGCGACCATGCCGAAAACAAATACGAGCACAAGTAAAACCGACAGGATCTTTTTCATCTTTATTTGCTCCCTTGTCTGTCATTCTGTTCCGATTATACTACAATCGGCGCTTCAGGACAACATTTTCCGGCAGCAGGCGCTCCCAAAGAAGGAAAGTTATTGCACAGACCGCGGCGCTATGGTATAATTGGTAAGGTAGATAACTCGTGAATCAAGGCCATACCAGCCGGGGGAGCAGCGGGTCCCTGTACTCGAAGTCCGCTACAGCGAGGGTGGATTCCCGATCGAGGGCCGAATTTGCGTAGTCTGAACCATATGGAATGTGATGACGGACGGGTCTTGCGCGATTGGCGGCTGTGAACCATGTCAGGTGGGGAACCAAGCAGCATTAAGCAGTTTAGTCGATGCGCCGCAGGGTAGCCTGTCCCGAGCAGGAAACCATGGTGTCGTGCGTGGATGCGGTTCGAATTTCGGGTGTATGGTCTTGATTCGCGAGCTATTTTTTTAGAGTCTTACGGGAGGGATATATGCATCAGGCTTTATACAGGAAATACAGGCCCCGCACATTCGAAGACGTGTGCGGCCAGGATCATATCACGTCTGTCCTAAAGTGGGAGTCCGAGAACGGCAAGTTCTCCCACGCGTATCTCTTCTGCGGCCCCCGGGGCACAGGCAAGACCACCTGCGCCAAGATCCTCGCCAAGGCCATAAACTGTGAAGATCCGAAGAACGGGGATCCCTGCGGAAAATGCCCTTCATGCATAGCCATAGACGAAGGACGGACCACCGACGTAATCGAGATGGACGCTGCGTCCAACAACGGCGTCGAATACATCCGTGAGATCCGGGATGAAGTCAACTATACCCCCGCCCACCTGAAAAAGAAAGTGTATATAATCGACGAGGTGCACATGCTATCCACCAGCGCCTTCAACGCGCTGCTGAAGACTCTCGAGGAGCCACCGGAACATGTGGTGTTCATCCTCGCGACGACGGAGCTGCACAAGCTTCTCGCCACCATAATATCCCGTTGCCAGAGATTCGACTTCAGAAGGATCAAGACAGACGTCATAGCAGACAGGCTGATGTCCATAGCGGGATCCGAAGGACTGGAACTGGAACGCGAAGCCGCCGTGTCCATTGCGAAACAGGCGCAGGGCGGAATGAGAGACGCCATATCCACGTTCGAACTGTGCTCCGCCGGCGGTGTGAAAGTAACGAAGGAACTTGTCATCAGGACCCTGGGGCTGGCCGGCATCGAGCAGCTTTACAAGACAGCTTACAGCGTGTCGAGGAACGATCCGACGGGGATCTTCAGGATGATCCACAACATAGAGTCCTCCTCAAAGGACATAGCTGTATACTGGTCGGAACTCTGCGGCTTCTGGCGTGACATGATGGTATTCAAATACCTGCCCGAAAGCGAGAGGAACGACTATCTCGACCTTACCGAGCCTGAAATGAGGCTCCTAGCTGACGCTTCGAGAAGATTCACTCCTGAGGTCCTGACATATCACATGGGACTGATGGACGAAGCGCTGCGGGAGATGGCAAGACTGCCCGCGACCAAAAGGATAACAGCCGAGACCACTCTCCTGAGGATGGCTGACAGGAACCTCGACACCTCTTCTCCGGCTCTTCTATCAAGGATATCGGAACTCGAAGTCAAACTCTCACTCATCTCGGCAGGCAGCACCTCTCCAGCGGCAGACGTCTCCCTGCTCCCGCCTGAAGAGAAAAAAACCGCACCGGCAGTAGAAACTCCGGATGAAGTTTCCTTGGCTCAGGGACCGGTAAGGGAAACGGCGCCGGCTGATACAGCTGAAACGTCCGAACAGGCAGCTCCGGACAGCACGGAAAAGAAACCTTCCTTCTCCGGCGGACCTGCCGATATTTCCGAAGCCCTCGAAAGGATCAGCGAATCCCGCAGATCCCTGATCGGGCCTCTGGAACAGTGCCGTGTATACGTCTCCGATGACAGAAAGCATATCGCCGTGGGGGCAAGCAAATTCACCCTTACGTTGTTGAAACCCGACGTGAATTCGGATATAATCAAATCGGCCCTAATAGTCACAGGAGTGGCGGATCCGGGAGCTGATCTCGAGTTCAGAGTCGAGGATACTAACCAGTCCCAGCTCGGCATAGACGACCTGCTGGGCTGACAGAAGGAATACATTACATACGAGGTAAATATAGATGAAAGTCAAACTTCCAAAAGGCGTAGGCGGCGGACCGTCAAACATGCAGGGGATGCTCAAGCAGGCACAGAAGATGCAGGAAGACATGGCGGCGCTCCGCGAAGATCTGGACAGCCGCGAATATGAAGTGAAGGCCGGCGGCGGCGTTGTCACCGTAAAGATCAACGGCCAGCTTCAGGTGCAGTCCATCGACATCGCGCCGGACATCGTGGATCCCGACGATATCGAAACCCTGTCCGACATTCTCGTGGCAGCCGTAAACGAAGCCATAACGAAAGTCAACGACACGAACAACGAGGAGATGAACAAGATCACCGGCAGCCTCAATCTCGGCGGGCTCCCGGGTATGTTCTGATTTGACCATGAGCGACAATCTCGAACCAATTGAAAGACTGACCGACATGTTCAGGAGACTGGACGGGGTGGGCAGGAAAACGGCTGAAAGATATGCCCACAACATAATCAGCCTGCCTGAAGCGGACGCTCTGGAATTCGCGGAAGCCATCATAAAGGCCAAAACGGAAATAAAGAGATGCACCGTCTGCTGCAACATATCCACGGGAGATGTATGCGACATCTGCGGAAATGACGAAAGGGACCACACCACCGTATGCGTGGTGGAGGACCCCAAGGCCGTCATGGCTATAGAGAAGACCCGACAGTTCCGGGGCGTGTACCATGTTCTTCACGGTACCATCTCGCCGATGCGGGGTGTCACGCCTGACAAGCTGACAATCAAGGATCTCCTTGCAAGGATAAACAACTCTGAGATAAGCGAAGTGATCCTCGCCACGAACCCAACGGTTGAGGGCGAGGCCACCGCAATGTACATCGCAAAGCTCATAGTGCCTCTCGGAGTTAAGGCCACCAGGATCGCAAACGGCGTTCCCGTGGGAGGAGATCTCGAATATACGGATGAGGTCACCCTGAGGCGCGCTCTCGAAGGCCGTTATTCAATGCTTTAGGTGAGAGGCATGATATTCGGGAAAAGAGAAGCTCCCGTGACCGTGGTACGCTCATCCAGAAGATCCATAGGAGTCGAAGTGAGAAATGGCGCCGTCATTGTCAGGGCGCCTTTTCTGACACTGCCCGGCGAGATCGACAGGATCCTTGCAGAGCACTCCAGATGGGTCGAGAAAAAACTGGAGCTGTGTGACGCGAGAACAAAGGAAGCTGAAGAAGCAGGCCCCCTCACCAGAGATGAGATCCGGAAACTTGCCGACCGGGCCCTGAAAGTCATCCCCGAACGGGTGGCGCACTACGCAAAGCTCATGGGCATCGAGTACGGCAACATAACCATAAGGGCCCAGAAGACCAGATGGGGCAGCTGCTCGTCAAAAGGCAATCTCAATTTCAATGTCCTCCTGATGCTGACGCCCGATGAGGTCATCGACAGCGTCGTCGTACATGAACTAAGCCACAGGAAACACATGGACCACTCAAAAGAATTCTATGAGGAGATATACAGAGTATTCCCGGATTATGACAGGTGCAACAAATGGCTCAAGGCCCACGGCCACTCGCTGATGATCCGGTTGAACAACGTCAAGTGAGAAAGGAAAACCATCATGCTGAAAATCGGAGACAAAGCGCCAGACTTTACGCTTCAGGACGCAAGCGGAAAACAGTATTCGCCGGCAGATTTCAGGGGAAGGAAAACCGTCATCTACTTCTATCCGAAGGACAACACTCCCGGATGCACGAGACAGGCCTGCGCATTCGCTGGACTGTACCGCGAATTCGAACGCATCGGCGTGAACGTGGTCGGAATAAGCCGGGATTCCGCTGAATCACACAGGAAATTCGCAGATAAGTATTCCCTTCCGTTCATCATCCTTTCTGACCCGGACCTCGAAGCCATAAAGGCATACGGAGTGTGGCAGGAAAAGAAGAATTACGGCAAGACCATGATGGGAGTCGTGAGAACTACGTTCATACTCGACGAGAACGGGACAGTCACCCATGTCATGCCCAAAGTCAAGCCCGACACCAATGCGGCGGAGATACTCGAGATGCTGAAATAACGGAACACGGCGACATAAAAAGAAGACGGATCCCGCAATGAGATTCGTCTTCTTTGTTTTTCCGTACTCTAATCTCTGCAGAGGATGTCCGCGATCCTCTTGCATGCGAACCCGTCACCGTAGGGGTTCGAAGCCTCACTCATCCTGCTGTATTCGGCAGGATCCTCGAGCAGCTGCTTGAATGAAGCGTAGATGGTCTCCTCGTCGGTCCCCACCAGCTTCAGAGTACCTGCAGCTATGCCTTCCGGCCGCTCCGTCGTGTCTCTCATGACAAGCACGGGCTTGCCGAGCGAAGGTGCCTCTTCCTGGATGCCGCCGCTGTCGGTCAGGATCATGTAGCTTCTCGCGATGAAATTGTGGAAATCAAGCACTTCCAGCGGCTCTATTATATGCAGTCTGTCGCAGCCCTCAAGCTCCTGTCTGGCAGCCTCCCTGACCACGGGATTCAGGTGTATCGGGTATATGGCGCATACGTCGGGATGCTCCTCGATGATCCTCCTGATGGCCCTGAACATGTGGTGCATGGGCTCTCCCAGATTTTCCCTTCTGTGGGCGGTTATGATGATAAGTCTCCTGCCGGCTGCCCATTCAAGCTCAGGATGAGTGTATTCCTTCCTTACCGTGGTCTTCAGTGCGTCGATGGCGGTGTTTCCGGTCACGAATATGGTGGAGGGATCCTTTCCCTCTTTCAGGAGATTGTTCTTCGAAAGCTCCGTTGGCGCGAAATTGTACTTCGATATGATACTGACAGCCTGCCTGTTGAATTCCTCGGGATACGGAGACTCTATGTTGTATGTCCTCAGTCCTGCTTCAACATGCCCCACCGGAATGTGGAGATAGAAGCAGGCCAGCGCAGTCACGAAAGTCGTGGACGTGTCGCCGTGGACTAGCACTACGTCCGGCTTGGTCTCTTCAAGAAGCCCCTTGATCCCGTTCAGAATGTTGATGGTCACGTCAAACAGGGACTGTTTTTCCTTCATTATGGAAAGATCGTAATCCGGCGTTATCTTGAAAGCCTCCAGGACCTGGTCCAGCATCTGACGGTGCTGCCCCGTTACCGTCAGTATCACTTCAAGTTCCGGTCTCGATTTGAGCTCAAGTACCAGGGGACACATCTTTATAGCTTCAGGCCTCGTGCCGAATACAACCATTACCTTCTTCATCATAAACACCTGCCATGTGAGTTTTTGTACCTTGTCCATTATACGAAAGCACGCCGCCTTTGTCAACAAAACGGCGGTTTTTTGCGATTCCCAGAACGATTTTCAGAAAATGAAAATTCCTCTTGCATTATTCCCGAGGCTGTGGTATAATCACTTCGCTTTGGAGGCATAGCTCAGCTGGTTAGAGTACTTGCTTGACATGCAAGGGGTCACTGGTTCAATTCCAGTTGTCTCCATGGTCGCCGGACAGCATTGCTGTTCGGTTTTTGTTTGTATATTTTTTCTGCCGAGGTGGATATGCAGCCCGACAAAGAAAAACTCGCCCGGATCATCACGGAGCTCCGGGACAGCGAGCACGAAAGATACAACATAGGCACACTCAGGGAGAAGACCCTGCATCTTGTCCTGAAAAAATACCTTGAGGAAGATCCGGCGTTCCACGAGATCGAAACGAACGGTTACGTGGCCGACATACGGAAAGACGGCATCATCTACGAGATCGAGACATCCGGATTTTCGGGTCTGGGACCGAAACTGAGCGCCTATCTGGACGATTTCAGGGTATATCTTGTGCTTCCCCTGGCGCGCAGGAAGCATCTGTGCTGGATGGACCCCGGTACCGGCGAGCTGTCAAAGAAACATGTGTCTCCGAAAAAGGAGAACGAATACGACCTGCTGTTTGAGCTTGTCCGGATCCTCCCGTACATAAATCATCCCAATCTCCATATCCTGGGATTCATGATGGATATCGAAGAGCTCAGGATTGCGGACGGATGGAGCAGGGACGGAAAAAAGGGATCCCACAGGATCGAAAAGATACCGCTGGACATAGAATACATCGCCGAGTTCTCGACTGATGACGACTACGGAAAGTTCATCCCCGGAAACTGCGTCACTGACTTCACCGTAAAGGATTTCTGCAAAGGCGCAAAAAGCCTGGCGCCTCTTTCAAAAAAAGGACTTGACACAAGGACTGCCTACGCGGTCATCCGTGTGCTCGAGGCCAGGGGGCTCATTTCGAAAACAGGAAAATCGGGAAGATCGAATACATATTCTAGAACTGCCGGCAAGACTTCTGCCGACTAGAGGATACCGGTGCCGGGCAAAGAGCTGCCCGGCGCCGTTTTTTTGCATTTTTCTCTTGAATTTGACATTCCACTCGGATATAATTATTGGAGATTATTATGGCGTTCGATAACCGGAAAGGAGGAGACCGATGAACGGAAATACCAGAAGGCCGCGGTTCGACATACCGATCCCGCTGATCGTCCTAGCATATATCGTCCATTTCCCCGTCGGTATAGTTCTGACAGTGCTTAAGATAGTCTTTTCAGTTGTAAATACCTCTCCTTCCGGAAGTACGGGAACGGCAAACAGGACCGGCTCCGCGGGAGCAAACACATCCGGGACGAGGATCAACTTCAACAACCTGTTCGAAAGCTCGTCGCAGGGATCCACATATCAGGAAAGAGCATCAGCCGCCACAGGCTCGGGCCCCGTTTCCCAGAAAGCCCAGCAGCAGTATAACGACTACGTGAACAAGACCTCTCAGCAGCAGACCGGACAGACGGGCGGACAGCAGACCACATTCGGGAAAGTCACTCAGTCCAGCTACACCGGAAGCACTTCCCAGAACAAGACTTCTTCCGGCTCCGCCTCAAAGAAGAAGGAGACTGAGAAAACAAAGTCCGCGGACAGCAGATCCGTCATCCTGACCAGGATATTCGGAATAGTGGCAGGCGTCATCTCCCTGTTCACGCTGTTCGGCATCAAGAGCATCCAGGACTTTCTCATAATCACCCTTCCCCTGCTCCTCGGCTCAGCCGGGCTCCTCGTAGGCTCGCATTTCCTCAAGAAGAGGGACATACGGCTCGCCAGGATAAAGGCCATAATCGGCAACCGCCAGAGCATCAACCTGTCCAAGCTTGCAGCTGCTTCCGACGTAAGCATTAAGAAAGTCAGGTCCGATCTCCAGAAGCTCATAGACAAGGGCGAGTTCGGAGACCAGGCATACATAGACCTTGGTACCAACAACTTCATGAGGACACCTCAGGCCGAGCCTGACGATCCCGCCCAGTTCGACTATACCAAGCTCTACGGCAACACGTTCAAGAAGAAAAAAGGCGAAAAGACCGAACAGCCGGATCAGGGAACAGATCCCGAAACCGGTTCCGATGACAACTTCTCCGTGATCATCAAGGAGATCAGGCGCCTCAACAGCGAGATCAAGGACAAGGAAGTATCCGACAAGATCGACGAGATCGAGATACACACCAAGAACATATTCGATTACGTTACATACCATCCGGAAGCCACACCGCAGATCAGGACCTTCATGAACTACTATCTGCCCACCACCCTCAAACTGCTCGAATCATACAGCAGCATAGAAAAGGTAGGCGTCGCAGGCGAGAACATGAAGAAGAGCAAGCAGAACATCGAACAGATCCTCGACATGCTCGTGTCCGGTTTCAAGCAGCAGTACGATCAGCTGTTCAAGAAGGAATCCATAGACATCAGCAGCGACATATCCGTGCTCGAGACCATGCTGGCCAAGGACGGCCTGAGCCACAAGGACGGATATGACATCGCCGACATGATGAACAGCTATACAGACGAGATCGACGATACCGTGTCTGACAGTGCCGCAGCGGCAGCTCCGGCTGCTCCGGCGGCAGCGGCAGCAGCCGCAGTCCCGGAAGACGAAAACAAATAGCTTAATACCGACCGCAGAGGACCGTGAGAAATCACGGCCCTCTCTTTTTGCTTTATTCTACTAACAGTTATTTTATAGTTCCAATTAATTTTTTGTACAAAATATGCAACTGAAAATTGGTAAAAACGCCATATTTTGTCATCATCACTTGTTTTAATTGTATATTCTGATATAATCATAGGTAGATTGTTCCGTGTCGGGAACAGTTGAAACAAATACAGGACACTGAAAAAGGGAGGACTTGATGAAAAAGCGCGCAATCATCTCAATCGCGATAGGACTTTGCCTGATCCTGCTCGGCAGCATTCTGGCAAGTGTCTTCAACTCAGGCGGAGGCGCAACCACCGTGACACGGATCAACTTCGAGACGTCTAACGGTACCCTGAGCGGGCTTCTCTATATGCCCAAGGGCGCATCTGCCGACAGCCCCCGCCCAACAGTAATAGTAACACACGGATATCTCAACTCAGCAGAGATGCAGGATGCCAACGCGATCGAACTCAGCCGCCGCGGATTCGTCGTTCTTGCTCTCGACCAGTATGACCACGGTCATTCCGATCTGGACAACTCCGTCTATACCGGGACAGGGTTCATGCAGATCTGGGCGCCGTTCTGGATCAACTCGATGCATGACGCCGTGGCATATATGTATGAACAGCCATACGTCCTGAAAGACGATGCCGGAAACGGCATGATAGGCGTGACAGGTCACTCCATGGGCGGCTTCGGGACCTCGATGGCCCTCGCCATGGACGAGCAGGAAGCGATGGAAACAGGCGTACGCAAGATCTACTGCGGACTCACTGAAGGCTCAGACTTCAGTTACTCAGGCTTCTTCGGCGTTGACGTCACCGCAGCCGATGCCCTCGGCGGCGGACGCACGCTCGGTAAAGTCGCGGCCCGCTACGACGAATTCTTCTTCAACGCCCCGGACGCTCCCAG
>CACZSC010000082.1 GCA_902783755.1 uncultured Ruminococcus sp.
CCGGTTATATCGCTGAACTCATGGGTATACCCGTCGGTCGGGATGCCGACCACCTTCGCGGCCCGGTTGATGATCGCCGCGATCTGGGCTCTCTTGAGGGTGCCGTCCGGGGAAAACTTCCCCTGTCCGGTGCCGTTTATGATGCCGAGAGCATTGGCGTAAATGACATTTATGTCCGTTGTGTCGGAGAAGACTCCCTCGTTCACGGAAAGTCCCTTTGCTGCGAGTATATCGGGCATCTTCATGTTGTATGATCTTTCGATCAGCCTTACGAACATCTCAGCCACCTGGCCTCTCGTTACCGGTGACTTGAAGTCCTTCATGAGGCTGTCGGGCACCAGTCCCGCAGCGGACGCCGCGTTAACCTCGGCCACAGCCCAGTCGGAAATGTCTGAAGAAGCGGCTGCGACATGGATCCCGCCGAGGATTCCGGCCGCCAGCATGACCGCAAGGAACAGAGATAGGATCTTTTTCATAATATGGGTAACCTCCTGCGTGTATTGGGAGAATTGTAACTCTGTGATGCTATTCTTTTTTCTTCGGCTTCCTGTTCATCAGGTATCCGAAGCCGCCGCCCACGATCCCGCCGATTATATGCGAGAGGTTCGAGACGTTGTCGCGGACGAAAATGGCCTGATAAACCTGCTGTCCAAGATAGATCACCGCCACCAGGATGAAGGTCAGTGGGATCTCTCCTTCCCTGAAGCTGGTGATGGAAGTCAGCAGGATGAAGGCGAACACGATGCCCGACGCCCCGCAAAGGGAGATGTTAGGAAACAGGATGTAGTTTATGACTCCGGTGATGACGGCGCATATAGCCATCATTATGAGCAGCTTCAGTGAACCGTATTTTTCCTCAAGCATTGGGCCGAGAAGCAGGATGTAGGCCATGTTTCCGAGAAAATGTTCCCAGCCGGAATGGCCCGCCACATGGGTTAGGAATCTGACGTATGTCAGGGGATCCAGCAGGGACGAACGGTATGTGGAAAACAGCAGGCGCGTGCTGGCCCCCTTGCTGATGAGCCCTGCTATGAGCACGACGAGGCATAATGCCGCGAACCCCAGCACCACCGGCGCGTTGAATGTCAGCCTGAGCTTTGTTTTCTTCACTGCAGCATCTCCTTTCCGTCGCTGGATCCACCGGAAAAGAGTATACTAGAAAATCGGCTTTCCCGCAAGGTGGAAAGCCAAAATCACAGTCATATTCCCGAACATTTTTTTGGAGAAAGGTAAAGCGGACGCCAGCGCGCCCGCCTTTTCATTTTCCGTTATTTCAGAAGCCGCATCATTCTCTCTGCAGCTTCTTCCGTGTCCTCCGGACTTCCGAAGGAGGAGAGCCTGAAATATCCCTCTCCGCATCCTCCGAATCCTGCGCCGGGAGTTCCAACTATCCGGCCTTCGTTCAGAAGGAAGTCGAAGAAGCTCCAGCTGTCCATGCCGCCCGGGCATTTCACCCAGACGTACGGGGCGTTCTTTCCCCCGCAGTACCAGATCCCAAGCCTGTCAAGGGCTTCGGTCAGGACTTTCGCGTTCTTTTTGTATACGCCGATGTTTTCCCTGATCTGTCTCTGTCCCTCGTCCGTGAATACCGCCGCAGCGCCCTTCTGTATTATATATGACACCCCGTTGGTCTTCGTGGTCCGGTTCCGGACCCACATTGAGTTCAGGCTCATGCCACAGCGTACCAGGGACTCCGGGATCACGGTGTATCCCAGCCTGGTGCCGGTGAATCCCGCGGTCTTGGACAGAGAGCATATCTCCACGGCGCAGGTCTCCGCCCCATCTATCTCGAATATGCTCCTCGGAAGCAGGGGATCCTCTATGAAAGCCTCGTATGCCGCGTCGAATATGATCACGGACCCGTTTTTGTTGGCATGGTCAACCCAGCGCTTCAGCTGTTCCCTGCCGTACACCGCACCCGTGGGGTTGTTGGGCGAGCAGATGTATATGAGATCGGCCCCGCCGTCCCCGGGAGGATCCGGGAGGAACCCGTCCTTCTCCCCGGAGGGCAGGTGCACGATCCTTCTCCCCGCCATGACGTTGGCGTCAACGTACGCGGGATACGCTGGCTCGGTTATGAGGGCCGCGCTCTCCCTGTCGAACAGGTCCAGGATGTCCCCAAGTTCGTCGCTGGCGCCGCTTGACACGAACACCTCGCTGTCGGAGACGTTTATGCCCCTCTTCCTGTAATGCTCTCCTATTGCAGTCCTGAGGAATGGCGCGCCGCACTCGGGCATGTACCCGTGGAAAGTGCTTTTGTACGCCTGGTCGTCAACCGCCCCGTGCAGCGCCTTTATGACCGCGCTGCAAAGCGGAAGGGACACGTCCCCGATGCCCAGCCGGAGGATACGCTCCCCCGGGTGCTCCTCAAGAAATGCCCTCACTCTTTTCGATATGTTGTAGAACAGGTATGAATCCTTAAGTTCTGAATAATGAAGATTCGGTCTCAGCATAGGGCGGTCTCCCCTTCGTA
>CACZSC010000083.1 GCA_902783755.1 uncultured Ruminococcus sp.
CCGCAGTCAAGCTGCGCATCGTTGGGAACGAAATACGAGTCGGAGACGAACTTTTCCACTACGGGATGTCTTCCGTCTCTTATGTCGATCTGGTCAGAAACGTCAACGGAGGGGCAGACGTAGGAATTCTGCGCGGCGCATTCCCCCAGAGAGATGAAAACGTCGAGCAGAGCGAGGGCCTGGGCCGTGGTGCGTATACGGGAGGACTGTTCGGAAACAGTATCACGGATACCGCAGAACACGTCATATTCCAGAGCCTTGATCTTGTCGTCCGCTCCGAGGATGGCGGCCTCCTTTTCCTTCAGTTCATCGGTGATGTATCTTTCCTTGTCGGAAAGTGTCTGCTTCCTTATGTATGTGTCGGGGATACGGTCCGCAGCAGAGCGGGGCACTTCGATATAGTACCCGAATACCCGGTTGTATCCGATCTTCAGCTTACTTATCCCGGTCTTGTCTCGCTCGGCGGCCTCGGTGTCCTTCAGCCAGTCCTTGCCGTTCGACATTATGTACCGGAGCTCGTCTATCTCAGGATTGTATCCTTTCTTGATTATTCCCCCGTCACGGATGGTGAATGGCGGATTCTCTTCTATCGCCTCGTCTATGAGGGCGCATATGTCGTCGAGGGGATCCAGTCCGGCTCTTATGTCCATAAGGGCCTTGCACGAACAGTCGCTGAGTATGGATCTGATCTTCGGGACCACGGACAGGGTCTGGTGAATGGCTCTCAGATCGCGTCCTCCGGCAGTTCCGTAGGTGACTTTGGTTATCAGCCTCTCAAGGTCCAGCACGGAGGAAAGAAGTTCCCTCAGATCTTCCCTCATGATGAAATTACCGCTCATCTCTCCGACGGCCTGCTGGCGTATGAGTATCTCGTTGATGCTGGTGAGAGGATGTTCGAGCCACTGACGCAGCAGACGCGCTCCCATGGATGTCCTGGTCTTGTCGAGCACCCAGAGAAGGGAACCTCTCTTTTCCTTTCCCACCATGGTCTCCGTGAGCTCGAGATTCCTCCTGGACGATACGTCTATCTCAAGGAACTGGGATGACTCGTATACGGAAAGATCCTTAAGATACGAGATGTCTTTCATCTGTGTGTCTTTTATGTATTTGAGCGCGGCGCCGGTGGCGGTAAGGGCCGTTCTGGGCCTGCCTGCCGTTGCCGTCTCGCCGAACTGTGACACCGCCCTGTCGAAGGCTTCGGGCCCGAAAAAGGCAACCGAGCCCTCTGAGAAGGAGGCACCCAGCTTTGTGCGGCAGTATTCCGACACTCTGGGCAGTTTCTTCGACGTGAAATTCACTATGACTTCCTTGGGCGAATACGTGGACAGCTCGTTGATCACAGCTTCTTCCAGATCCGCACCGCTGACTGATGTGGATGCCACGTAGGCGGTGGATATGTCCGCAAAGCAGAGACCCGCGGAAGAGCCGTCAAGGAATATCGTGGCAAGATAGTTGTTCGATTCCTCTTTGAGAAGGTCGGTCTCGATGAGAGTCCCTGGAGTGATTATCCGGACGACCTCGCGTTTTACCAGATCCTTCGCGAGCTTGGGGTCTTCCACCTGCTCGCATATCGCCACCTTGTATCCCTTCTCGATCAGCGTTCCGATATACGGTTCGCATGAGTGGTAGGGAACGCCGCACATCGGCGCGCGCTCGTCTTCACCGCAGTCCCGTCCGGTAAGGGTGAGACCGAGCTCCGCGGAGGCGGTCTTCGCGTCATCGAAGAACATCTCATAGAAGTCGCCGAGCCTGTAGAACAGGATGAAGTCCTTGTATTGGTTTTTAACTTCAAAATACTGAAGCATCATAGGTGTCATGTCAGGCACCTCCCTTTGAGCGAATGGATTGGCTATTCAGCGTGGCTGCAGCCGCTGTGGCAGGAAGAACAGTCATGGGAGCACGGGCGGGATCCGGTGATCTGATACTGGAGTTCCGCTCCTATCTCGCTGAACAGACTGTCAAAAGCTTCCTTCTTCCTCATATAGCCGGTATATACCGGGTGTTCCGTGATCTCGATATAGAGACGGGACACAAGTTCCTGAGCCTTTTCCTTCCTCTCGTTATCCGGGTTCTGGCTCGAGTATTCCTCCTGAAGGATATCCTGCTGGTCGTTGTACATGGCGATGAGACTGTTGAGTTCCTCGCTTCTTTCATATTCTTCCAGCGCGTCCATGAGCTCGGCATGTCTGGGGTCATTTTTGACCGTGTCCGCCAGGAGCCCGATGTATTTTGTCATTTCTTCGGTTAAGATCGCCATATTTTCCTCCGCGGTGTCATTCCGCAAGTTCGCCTTCGAAACTGAAGGTCGATGTCTTTTTTATTCTCACATTTACGAATTGTCCTATCACTCCGTGATCCGCCCTGAAGTGGACGGGCCTCACCGGGTCACCCTTGCCTGTCAGCATGTCAGGATCGTTCTTGCTGATGCTGTCCGCCAGCACCCTTATGGTCCTTCCTTCGAAGCGGCTGTTCCTCCTGTCTGAGATCTCCGCTTCGAGCGCCAGGAGCCTGGACATCCGTTCGGATGATATTTCTCTCGGGATCTGTCCTTCCATCCTTGCGGCAGGCGTGCCGTTCCGCGGTGAGTATATGAATGAGAAGACCATGTCGTATTCGGCTTCCTTCATTATTTTCAGAGTGTCTCCGAAGTCTTCTTCGGTCTCTCCGGGAAACCCCACTATTATATCC